>DEUU01000437.1:0-353 GCA_002362735.1 Dehalococcoidia bacterium UBA3254 | reverse complement strand
TCGAACAGGAAAGAGCGGATGTTACTCTGCGAGTTTCCGCCGTAGCTTCAGACGGGGGAGAAGTCCAGCAGGCAGGAATCAGCCTGGGGAGCCGGGGCGATTTCAACCAGATTAAGGGATTGCACAGCCAGATTAAACAAATGGCGCAAAATGCTGTTTATATGCTGGCTGCTCCTCAGGCTAAAGGCGGTGAATACACCGTAGTACTGGACCCGATTCTGGCAGGGGTGTTTATACATGAAGCTTTCGGTCATCTTTCAGAAGCCGACCACGTTTACGAAAATCCTCAATTACGGGATCTCATGACTTTGGGCAAACGATTCGGCGGTGAAGAGTTAAATGTAGTCGATGGA
>DEUU01000201.1 GCA_002362735.1 Dehalococcoidia bacterium UBA3254 | reverse complement strand
TCATTCTCACAATTTTGGACCCGCAAATAACCATACTGATGGGTCAAACCAGAGCCGGACGACCAGTATCAAATTTCGTACCTTCCACCCTGTTGGTAAATACCAGCTCCTCTTTTCCAGTCTCCTCTCTCAATCGGCCCGCAGGTAAATACATCTGCTCGACGTATTCTTTGAGCATGCGTCGCGCCGAAAATTCCGGGGCACATGATCGAATTGTTTCCTTTATTACCCGGATCCACCCTTTTGACATTCCGTTCAGGTCCCTTTCATAGTAGAGAGGAATGATATTATTCTCCAGCATCCGATAGAGTTCGTCAGATTCGGATTTATCCTGATCGGACGAACCGGAAGTTTGCCCATCCGATATTGCCCAACCGTTATTGCCGTTATATCCTTCGTACCACCAGCCATCCAGAATACTAAAATGGACTACTCCATTCAAAGCGGCTTTCATCCCGCTGGTGCCGCTGGCCTCCTGATACATACGCGGGGTATTCAACCACAAATCAACCCCCTGCACCAGATAACGAGCTAGATGCAGGTCATAGTTTTCAACAAAAACTACCCGTCCTCCGAACTGAGGATCCCGGGCAATATTGTACGCTTGCTGGATAAGGCATTTACCCTGGTGGTCACTGGGGTGAGCCTTACCGGCAAAAATGATTTGAACCGGCCGTAATTCATTCTGTAAGATACGTTTCAATCGCTCCATGTCTCGAAGTATAAGCCACGGACGTTTGTAGTCGGTAAAGCGTCGACAGAACCCTATCGTTAGCGCTTCTGAATCTAAAAGGGCTCCCATCGCCAGTGCTTTGGCAGGTGATCCACTACCGCGGCTCCAGCGTTCACGCGCCCTGTCCTGCAGGGCGTTAATCAATTTGTTTTTTAACCACCGGCGAGCGCCCCAGATTTCTTCGGCCGGAATTGCTCCCATATTATTCCATAACAAAGGATCATCCTGTCTGCAAAGCCAGTCGCGGCCAAGGTATTTTTCATATAAAAGAGCCATTTGAGGAGAAATCCATGAGGGTACGTGAACGCCATTAGTAATTGAAACGATGGGGACCTCTCTCTCCTCCAGTTCTGGCCACAAATTATGCCACATGCGTCGGCAAACTACTCCATGTAATTTGCTGACTCCATTCCGGTAATTAGCTGCTCGCAAGCCCAGGGCTGTCATATTGAATACACTATCTCCATGGCTCTGGGACCCGAGATCCAGGAATCTCTCGCGATTTAAACCAAGGGAGTCCCAGTATCGGTGGAAATATTTTTCTATCACGCCGTGAGTGAAAACATCATTGCCCGCGGCTACAGGTGTGTGGGTGGTGAACACAGTGGTATTTTGCACTTCCCGTATCGCTTGATTAAAATCAAAACCCTTCTCCACCAGCTCTCTACATCTTTCCAGCATCATGAAAGTGGTGTGACCTTCATTAGCATGCCAGACGGATGGGTTTACTTGCAGTTCACGAAGAACACGAACGCCACCGATACCAAGGATGATCTCCTGCTGGAGGCGCATTTCACTATTACCACCGTACAATCGGGCTGAAAGCTCCCGATCGTCAGGAAGATTTTCTTCAAGGTGGGTGTCAAGTAAATATAACTTGACTCTACCGACATTCACCTGCCAAACCGCAACATAAACAGCCTTCGAGTCCAAATCGACACGGACCTTGAGAGGTTGTCTTTGTACGTTCAGTACCGGAGTAATTGGAGAGTTCGCAAAATCGATTTGTTTGTACGTTTCTTCCTGCCAGCCGTCTTCGGTAATACGCTGCTGGAAATAACCCTGGGGATACATAAATCCCACACCAATCAGAGGCAAACCGAGATCGCTAGCTTCTTTGCAATGATCGCCAGCCAGAATGCCCAGGCCGCCGGCATAGAGCGGAAGTGAGTTATGAATAGCAAATTCCATGGAAAAGTAAGCGATAGTTTTCTGTTCCAACTGAGGATAGGCGATTTTGTCTTTATTTTTTGCTCCGGAGCAGCAATCCATAAACTCTTTCATGATTGAATCATATCTGCGCAGGAATTCATTATCTTCCGCCGCCGCTACGAGACGATGAGGAGCAATTTGATTCAGTAGTTGAACCGGGTTATGACACGTAGTTTTCCACAGAGGGCGATCCAGCACTTTAAACAAGCCTCTGGCTTCCGGGTGCCAGCTCCACCAGAGATTAAGTGACAATTCATTTAACCCTGCAATGCGCTTCGGCAATTTGTGATCGGCAATGTTATTCAATGATAGTTTATCCTCTCCTCTGCTCTAATTGATCCGTAACAAGTACGGATGTTTTCCTGTGCATTTTAAGCCGGAACCAAATTGTTCTAAAAATCGATTGCTTTGAGTCAGTCTTAAGTGCCAACAGGTATGGTTGAATATAATTCAGAAAGCTAAACTATTCCATCCACAAATAGTACCGGATTTGGGTGAGACAAAAGTAATGGTTTTAGGAAGTCCACGATGATCAGAGAAAAATATCCGTATTGCGGAACTTAATAATATCCTTGGGCAGCGGCGCTATCGAGCGGTACCAGTATTTTGTTATACATAATGGCCTCTTTATGCTGAAGTCCAGTCTGCTGGTTGACGCATTTTTTTCATCATAGACTGTAATGCAAAACGGTTCCGATTCAGCAGGTAACGTCAAGATCATTGTGTAAAATTGGGTAAGGGTTTATCCTTCCAGCTTTTGTTCAAATGCTTGATCACTCCATAAATTATTCGATTAACACTTTTCGCATTAGTAAAACAGCTCATAGTCCGGGTTCTTCTTCTGACTTCTCGAAATGATCTTTCGATGGCATTGGTTGTTCTGATTTTTACGCGGTGATATATCGGACAGTCCATAAAATTGGTTAGTTCATCCAGATCATTCTCCAAGCACTTAATAGCTTTGGGATAACTAGCCAACCAATGGGCTTTCCATTCTTTAAAAGCAACGACTGCTGCTTTTCTATTGTCAGCCAGATATATTTTCCTGGCCTGTTTCATACACTCTCTCTGATCTTTCCTCCGGATGTGATTGGCTACATTCCTGAGTTTATGCGCCCAACATCTCTGGATGGGAATATAAGGATAGACCGTTCCTAAAGCCCCATGTAAACCTTTGCAGCCATCTATTATTATCAAATTGCAATGCTGACCTTCCAGCCCTCTTTGATATAGATTCCTTAAAAAAGCTTCCCATTGGTTTTCACTTTCAGCTGACGCTTGTCTGAAATCAATCAGTTCCTTTCGGCCTTCAGATGTAATCCCATAAACCACCAGTACCGGTTTGCGATGTACTTTCAAGCTCCCTTTAACTTTCAGGACAATACCATCGAATAACAGGTATTTATAATGATCCGGCAGCTTGCGACTCTGATAAGTTTTCACTTCCTGATCTAAGCTCTGGCAAATATTGGATACCGTCTGAGCAGAAACGTCTTGTCCCCAGACCTGATCCAGCACTTCACCGACCCGGCGTGTGCTAATACCGGATAGAAACATGTCCAGGATCATCCGGTTAATCTTGACTTGCCTTCTCTGATAATTGGGTAATATTCTGGAGCAGTAAGCGGTTCTGGACCGAGGAACCCGCAATGCTTTGATCACTCCATATTGGCTGTAAAGGCTCCTTTCATAATATCCATTACGGTGTCCTTTTCTTACTTCAGTCCGTTGATAATAACTGGCTTGAAGATGTTCCAATAATTCACTTTCCAGACTATTCTCTAAAATCAGCTTGACCATGCTTAGTACTCTCTGATTTATCTCACCCCAACAATCCTCTTCATCCTTGACCTCACGCCATAGATCGGTTACTTTTAATTGCGTCAGGTCTTTGACCTGATAC
>DEUU01000404.1 GCA_002362735.1 Dehalococcoidia bacterium UBA3254 | reverse complement strand
AGAATGAATTACGGCCGGTTCAAATAATTTTTGCCGGTAAGGCTCACCCCAGTGACCACCAGGGTAAATGCCTTATCCAGCAAGCGTACAATATTGCCCGGGATCCTCAGTTTGGAGGACGTGTAGTTTTTGTTGAAAACTATGACCTGCATCTGGCCCGTTACCTGGTCCAGGGGGTTGATTTGTGGCTGAATACTCCGCGTATGTTTCAGGAAGCCAGCGGCACCAGCGGGATGAAAGCTGCTTTGAATGGAGTAGTCCATTTCAGTATTTTGGATGCCTGGTGGTACGAGGGTTATAACGGCAATAACGGATGGGCAATATCGGATGGGCAAACTCCCGGTTCGTCTGATCAGGATAAATCCGATTCTGACGAACTCTATAGGATGCTGGAGAATAATATCATTCCTCTCTACTACGAGAGAGACCTGAACGGAATGTCAAAAGGGTGGATTAGGGTAATAAAGGAAACGATTCGATCATGTGCCCCGGAATTTTCGGCGCGCCGCATGCTTAAAGAATACGTCGAGCAAATGTATTTACCTGCAGGCCGATTGAGAGAGGAGACTGGAAAAAAGGAACTGATATTTACCAATAGGGTGGAAGGAACGAAATTTGATGCTGGTCGTCCGGCTCTGGTTTGACCCGTCAGTTCGGTTATATGCGGGTCCAAAATTGTGAGAATGAAAGCAAAGAAAAAAGGCAATCAGGCTGAAGGGAGGAAACTCGTAAAATGAGGGGAGCAATTTACAGCCCGGGTGGAGTGAAGAGTAGATTAACTGATATTTATTCATTTAATGAAGAATTTATGGAAAAGTCAGAACTGGGTAACAAGGGTGCCAATCTGGTGGCGATGACTCATCTTAAATTGCCTGTTCCACCCGGTTTCACAGTATCCGTTACAGCATATAAAAAATGGCAGGAAAACGGAGATTTTCCCGAAGATGAAATAATCCAGGCCTTGACTTCATTAGAGATCGAGACAGGTCGAAAATTGGGCAGTGGCCTTGAGGTTTCGGTTCGTTCTTCAGCTCCCGTATCTATGCCGGGTATGATGGATACCGTGCTAAATATTGGCGATCGAGTCGTTCTAATGACAGCAGTAAAACGGATTTTCGATTCCTGGAATAATCCGCGCGCTGCAGATTACCGCAGGATCAACGGAATTTCCGCGTCTCTGGGTACTGCCGCCATAATCCAGGCCATGGTATATGGAAACCAGAATGAAAAATCGGCTACGGGCGTTATTTTTTCACGAAACCCGAGCACTGGCGAAAAGGGTCTTTATGGAGAATATTTACTGCACGCGCAGGGTGAAGATATTGTATCGGGGACACGCACACCCCAACCCGTTGCCGGGTTACGGGCTTCCATGCCGGGAATATATTCTGAACTGGAAAAGATTGCTCAGAAATTAGAGCTGCACTTCCGGGATATGCAGGATATCGAATTCACCGTCGAATCGGGAAAACTTTATATCTTACAAACGAGGAACGGTAAAAGGACAGGGCGGGCAGCGGTTAAGATCGCCGTGGATATGATTTCTGAGGGACTTCTCACTCGAGAAGAAGCTATCATGCGTATTTCAGTGGAAGATATCAAGGGTATGGTCCATAAGCAGTTGGTCTCTCCTGTGAGTGCTAAACCTATCACCAGAGGTCTCAGTGCGGCGCCGGGCGCAGCGGCTGGAAGAGTATATTTTGATTCGGAAGAAGCATTAAACGAGGCGCGAAAAGGCGTTTTAGTTATCCTGGTCAGACCGGAAACCAGCCCGGATGATATCAGAGGTGTGGCTTCATCGGTCGGCGTTCTGACTCAAAAGGGAGGCTTGACTTCTCATGCTGCGGTGGTGACCCGGGCTATGGGCAAGCCTTGCATTTGCGGCGCGGAAGGGATCGATATCAATTTATCTGCTCGTCAATTTACGGCGGGAGGACAGACCATCAAGGAAGGTGATGAAATCACCATTGATGGGACTTCCGGGACAGCTTACAAGGGCAGCTTGCCGCTGATCGATGCCGAAATTACACCTGAATTACAGGAATTGATTAGACTGGCCGACGGCTTCAAACGGTTGGGAGTGAGAGCAAATGCTGAGACTCCAGCGATGATCGCCAGAGCCAGGATGTTTGGAGCGGAAGGGATCGGTCTTTGCCGTACGGAAAGGATGTTTAACGCTCCAGAAAGAATAGCTGCCATCCGGGCATTCATTTTAGCCGAAAATCAAGCTACCCGGCAGGAATCCATTGTTCATCTGCGTGCGCTTCAAACCACTGATTTTATGGCTCTTTTTAAAGAACTGGATGGAATGCCTGTAATCATCCGCCTCCTCGATATCCCGTTACATGAATTTCTTCCTCCCGAACAGGAAGTCACCGACCCAATCGTCAGGAACAAGATTACTGAATTGAAAGAAACTAATCCCATGTTAGGTCACAGAGGGGTTAGATTAGCGGTGACAACCCCGGAGATATATAAAATGCAGATCGAAGCCATTAACGCTGCTCTGTCTCTGGTTCCCGCATCTGTTTCCATCATGGTCCCCCAGGTTATCACTACTCAAGAGGCTTTGACGGTTAGAAGGCTATTAGTAGAATCGAAGTTGAAATTTGGAGTTATGATGGAGACTGTCCGGGCTTGTATGAGGGCAGGCAGGTTAGCTAAAGAAGTAGACTTCTTTTCTTTTGGGACTAATGACCTTACCCAGGCGGTCTTTTCTTTTAGCCGGGAAGATGCCGAGAAAAAATTTCTATCTATATATTTACAGAAAGGAATCTTACAGGATAATCCCTTTGCGGTACTGGATGTTAAGGGTGTCGGAAGACTGATGGAAACTGCAATATTTTGGGCGCGGCGTGAGAAAAAGGAAGTGGAGATCGGAGTCTGTGGAGAGCAGGCCGGAGAGCCGCGAACAATCCGCTATCTCCATAGTATTGGGGTTGATTACGTCAGCTGCAGTCCTTTCCGCATACCGATAGCCAAACTCGTGGCTGCCCAGTCAGCCATTCTGTCAAAGTCAGATACATTGAAGACTGAGATTTTGGTATCCGGCGGGATGCGAAATTCCTGATCCGGACTAATAAAAAAAATAGTGTTTTGTTTAATTAAATCCCGGCAAAGCATGTTGAATATTCAGCCCGCGGAAGAACATTACAAGCCGCGTCCGCATAGCGCCAGAAAACAAGGCTATTTCAACTATGTCTGCGAGGTATCAAATCGTACTGCTTTTGGACAAGTCAATTAGTTTTTGCCTTATTTTTTCTCTATGGGATAGAAAACAGGGAACGAGATCAAGCTGTGCATTAAAAACCTTTCATCATCATACTGGGAAGCCACAGACTAATAGAAGGGACGGCAATTAAAATAAACAGGAATGCTATTAATACAACCATCCAGGGCGCCGAGGCACGGATAAGTTCTCCAATAGGTATATTAAAGATGGATTTCGCGACAAAGAGATTCAGCCCCATCGGAGGTGTTATTAGCCCTATTTCAGTATTTACGGTCATCAGCACACCAAACCAGACCAGAGAAAACCCCAGTCCGGAAACTAAGGGAACGAAGAAAGGGATGGTGAGCAGGATGATGGTGAGCGTATCTACGAAGCATCCCAGAACGAGCAGTATGACGTTTATCATGAGTATAATAAACCACGGAGACCATCCCAAACCGACAAGAGATTTAGCCATCATCTGCGCGAGTCCGGAAGTTGCCACCTCAAAGGTGAAAAGCATTACTCCCACCATCATTAAACCTATCATGCCGTTTAATATTGCCGCTTCTTTCATTGTCCGCAATAGATGAGGCAGGCGAAACTTATAAAAAACAAATGCGATGACCAGGATAACGCAAGCCCCTACACCCGCCGCCTCTGTAGGAGTCATGATACCCAGATACACGCCTCCCAGTATAACGGCCATGATCAGGACTACCGACCAGATTTTCCGGATAGAATATATTTTTTCTTTCCAGGATGACCCGGGTGCTCGGGGCGCTAGCTCAGGTTTTATAGCAACAGCAGTGATAGCATATGCTGACAGCATTCCGATGAGGAGGGCACCGGGCAACATACCAGCTATAAAAAGTTCACTAATAGATTGACGTGCCATCATGGCGTACACAATCATTGGTATACTCGGCGGTATCAAAGGGCCGAGAACGCCACCAATTAATAGTGCAGACATCCCGAATGCCTTTTTGTAACCAAGTTTTTCCATTTGCGGGACGGCTACTTTGCCCACCGTGATAGTACAAGTTGTGCTGCTACCGATGCAAGCCGCCAGCCCTGCTTCAGCAACGATACTGGCGACTATCAGCCCCCCGGGAAGACGCGCCAGCCATTTGCTGCCCGCTTCAAAAACTTCTTCACCGATGGAGGTTTCATTCAATATACAGGCCAGAAAGACAAACATTGGCATGGGTGTCCACTGCAGGTCAAAAAATTGCTGAAAGACAACTAACCCTAATTTGCTGATACCCGGAACTCCCCATGCCAGATAAGCCCCGATTACGGCCACACAACCGATTACGGCGTAAAGGGGTAGACCTATCAACATTAAAACCAATACCGCAATTAAGGCGATTGTCGCTATTGTAATGAGATTAGCATCCATGAATTCTCCTCTATTTAAAAATAAATACCAGGTAATATCATGACGTTTCTATCGCTTCACTAATCTGCTTTTTCACCGGTCTTTTTTCGACCAAAGAAATAACATACCGCACCAGATCAAATATCAGTACCAGACAAAGCAAAGCGGCTCCAAAGACAATTAACAATCGAAATGGGAATGTGGGTATGGCAAT
>DEUU01000156.1 GCA_002362735.1 Dehalococcoidia bacterium UBA3254 | reverse complement strand
CCGCGGGAAACATGCGAGGTGGAATCGAGGCAGCCGGGATGTTTGAGTGGGGAGGCCGAAATGAAGACGGAAGCTGGGGATTCGTTCAAAACCGGCCGGGGTGGGGCAAACCTATTCACCAAATATTTGTCGATAATCATGTTACGGCTGTTTTCCGTGGTCACGACCACTTCTTCGGCAAGCAAGAGCTTGATGGAATCATCTATCAGGAGTGCCCGCAGCCCGGAGCAATCAATGAAAAGAACCACGCCGAGGAATTTGGTTATAAAACGGGAGACTTTGTAGACGGGACTGGGCATGTGCGGGTTACCGTAACTAAAGACCAGGTTACGGTTGATTTTATCCGGACTTACCTGCCCGGCAAAGAACCGGCAGGTCACCAAAATGGTGAGGTGGCTTATTCTTATACAATCGGCTCTGCGAGGTAAAAGGGCGACATTTCTCAAGAACCGGGAGGATAAAGAATGAAGGGTAGTTCCGCCACGGCCTTAGCTGTCTTGATGGTATGTATGTTGATCATAGCGGCCGGTTGTGTGTCAAAACCCCCAGCCACGAATCAGACCGGAGTTACAACTCAAACAGTGTTATCCCAACCAGCCCGGACAGCTTCAACTACGATTCTCGCATCGACTACAACGTCGGCTACCCAATCTCCTGTCCCTCAAGCGGTCATCAATAAGCCTTTTCCTGGGAACGTTATACTCGGAAGCCCCTCTGCCAACTCAATCTCTATTAGTCTGTTAGCTTCAGTCAACGCCGAGGTCTATATTGAACAGGGCAAATCGGCAGGGAACTACAACGGGCATACCGGAATATATAATTTGACTAAAGACCAGCCGCTGCAGATAGAAGTAACCAATCTGGAGAAGGATACAAGGTATTACTATAGGGTCTGTCATAAAGTTTCCGGAGGGATGGATTATTCAGCCGGTACGGAGTCCAGTTTCTATACTCAACGGTCTCCCAGCAGCACCTTTAGCTTCGGCATTCAGGGGGACTCTCATCCGGAGCGGGCAGGGAAGATGTTCGACGCTAACCTGTACACGATAAACATGAATAATGTCAGGGCCAACAACCCCGACTTTTACTTTACCCTGGGCGACGACTTCAGCATTGAAGGCCTGATCGAGAAAAACCAATTGAGTCAAACAGCGGTTAACCAGGTCTATGCATATCAGCGGAATTACCTTGGTCTGATGGCGGATTCAACCCCAGTGTTTTTAATAAACGGCAATCACGAGCAAGCGGCTAAATATCTTCTGGATGGAACGGCAAATAACGCGGCTGTCTATGCAGGTAACGCCCGCACGCAGTATTACCCGTTGCCTGCTCCAGATGCTTTCTACAGTGGAGACACTGAGCAGGTACAGGGTATTGGCTTGCTGAGAGATTACTATGCCTGGAAGTGGGGAGATGCCCTCTTCGTAGTGATTGACCCCTATTGGCACTCTTCAGTGCCGGTGGATAACGTCGCTGGGGGCGGCGACAAACGCAGTAATATGTGGGACATCACTCTTGGTGAGACACAATACAAATGGTTCGAACAGACCCTCTCTAACTCAACAGCTAAATATAAGTTTGTGTTTGCCCATCATGTCTTGGGTACAGGACGTGGTGGCATAGAAGAGGCAGGGCTGTACGAGTGGGGTGGTAAGAACCAGAAAGGAATCTGGGAGTTCGACAAAATGCGCCCTGGCTGGGACTTGCCGATTCACCAGTTAATGGTTAAATATGGGGTTACGATTTTCTTCCAGGGGCACGACCATCTTTTTGCTAGCCAGGAGCTAGACGTGGTGATCTACCAAGAGGTACCTAACCCAGCGGACCCAACTTACACGGCCTTGAATAGTGATGCTTACAAGTCCGGGAAAGTCCTGCCCAACTCTGGTTTTCTTAATGTCACCGTCTCTGCCGATCAACTTAAGGTTGATTATATTAGTTCTTATCTGCCTGAAGATGAGAAGACCGGGCAGAAAAACGGGCAGATTGCTTATTCCTACATATTACGGAAATAATGATAGTCAAAGTGGGTTATTGAGGCTAGTTTGCTAAATTTTGTCATATTGTTGCAAGGAATTGTTAAAGTTTTGCAAGTAGTGGTGGGCGCGAATGGTCTCGAACCATTGACCTCAGTCTTATCAGGTGGGTACGTCCAGAAAAGCTAAAAGCGGACTTAGCTTTTCCTCCTTTTCTTTGTTTCTCTTAATTTGGAATTCTATCAGAAAAACCAGGCTAAGGCAATCACTAATTAATTTACTAATTAATACTTTTTGAACCATATTTATAACGATCCCCATAATATTGTTATGTCAATACTTCTACAAATTTCCATCTCAAAAATGAAACAATATTCATGCAATTGACTAAAAACAGCATGGTATAATGGACGAAATCCACAACTTTTAATTAAAGCTGACTTTCATATTGAGGTCGGAAGATGGAGAAAAATTCAGTTGATAAGACCTGGGAAAATTACCAGAATAAGGTAAAATTGGAGCATGATGGCCAAGTCCGACAAGAATACTTGCGTGTTATCGGTCACTTCCGATCTTACTGTGGAGAAAAACCGGCTACCACTGAGGTAGCGCGCGACTATCTCCAGCGCTTTTTAAACCTCAGTCGCAATACCAGATCGCGGTATACCGATATCATTAACGGCGTGCTTAAAGCTTTTGGCCAAGAAAAGGTCACTCGGGTAAAGGTACCAAAACGGGAACCCAAATATATCCCTGGAGAGGAATTCGCTACCTTCTTTGAGGCGCTCAGGAATAGGAAAAAATATAAGCAAACAATTACTCGTGATGTGCTTCTATTCAGGTTGATGGACGCCACCGGCCTGCGTAGTAATGAGGCGGCCACATTGAGAGTTTGTGACCTGTTTCTTGATGGCCACTATGAAAATGACCCCTATCTGGTTGCCCATGGCAAAGGCAGTAAAGATCGCTCTATCCCTCTAATTCGTGAAATGGCCCAAGAATTGAAAGCCATTATTAAGGATAAAAAACCTGAGGATCTCGTTTTCGGACTTAAAGCCAAATCTATTGTGAATAAATTTTATGAATGGAAAAAGAAAGCCGGAGTCTCTCTGTCCTCACATGATTTGCGCCGTCATTTCGCCACCGAATTAAATGCATCAGGGGCAGATATTCGCACTACCCAGCAGTTAATGGGTCATCTCTATATTGAGACTACGCAGGGTTATATTGGCCTCCCCCAACAGACGACTCGGGAAGCAATCCAACGTAGACAAGATTATATTCAAAAGAGAAATAATAATCCTCCTCCTGATGTCCTAAAGAATCCCAACTCAGGTAAACCAGAGGGGTTTATTGAATTGCCCCATAAAAACAAGATAAGAGAACTGGCCAAAGCTCTGGTACAAAATATAGTATTGCCCTCTGTAATGGTGAAAGATTTATGGAAAGAGTTGCAATCAGAATTCCGATCAGGGAAATATTACTTGCCACTAGGTGAAGTGGATATAGATCAAGATAAACAAATCAAGGTTAAATACCCTGATATTACTCTAGGAATAGCCGAGCCACATCTTACTAATGGGTTGATAAGCCATTTAGCTACTTCGGATGTACTCCGATTCAAGGAACTAACTGGGAAGGACGGACTATTTAATAACCTTGCGGTTAAAGCCGGGGAATACTCCCAATCTCTGCTAGAATTTCTTAGATTAATAACCGATGAGGTTAAGAAGCGAGAAGCAAAATTGAACTTCCTAGATAACGGACAACCTGGTCTCACCAGATGGTTTCCGATGACTATCTGGATAGATGCTATTCAAAAAGCCAGTGGTCATAACTGGATCCATGACTCATGGTATCATCCACCCGAACACAACCCTTCTAATCTCTGGCAGCTTAAATGCGGAGGTTATATTATTGGTTATTCTCATAGTAAAAACCGTCTGGATATATATGAAGACTGGCATAAAAGACTTAGAACCCATTTCACTGAGGACAAATTTGCCAAAGATATATCCATTAAGAATAGTGAAATGACAGATCTCCTCCAATATATCAAGGTTCGCTTACTGGAGTTCAGTGATATGGAACGTATACGCGGGCAATGTGAGCTATGTTGAAAAAATCAATACAACCTTAAGCTCCCGCCTACTCTAACGCTTTATGAACAATTATTTATTAGAGATACTGTGACCGCAAATCAGGATACCGAAAAGTTTGAAGTCGCACTTAAAGTGATTGAAAAATGTCTTACAGAATTAGGAACTCAATTCTTAAACCAGCTAGAAAGTTTATTCAAGCGGAATTCGCGATGGCTAATGAGATAGCCAGATCAGAAAAAGCTAGCCTTGAAACCCGTAAAGTAGGACTCTCTAACTTGTTAAAACAAGCGACGGTCAATAAAGCTTAATTGAAATGATACCGCAAGCCATCAAAACTTGCGAAGAAGCTTTTAACAGCCTGGAGCCACTCCAGCAGAAAGCTCAATCACAGATTAATCCTGAAAACAGCCCATATTTTTAATGATGGGAAGATCGAGGTGGAATTCAGAGGCGAAAGATATTGGCTGTTTAGACTTGTCTTAGGACACGTTCCAATCTTTGTACCCGATAACGAAGATGTATATCTTATAATTTATTGTTTACTGTTCGCGGTTGTGTTGTTTGCTTAGCAAGCATCAGGGTTACCATTGCTCCTGCTATCATAAAAATTCCGGTAGTTACACCAAAAACCGGGCGAAGTCCTATCAGGGGAGCCAGGCCTCCTCCCAGTAGCGGCCCTATTCCCATTCCCAGCGCTGTGGCGCTTGACGACAACCCATAAGCTACTCCCTGTTGGGTGAGAGGCACTTTCAATCCAATTATAGAGCTCGAGGAAACGAAAATACCACCGACAAATATGCCGGTCATACCTACCAGGATTATCAACCTGTTTACCGAAAATGCCCACATAGGTGGCAGATACAACAGGCCGGTGGCAAAACAACAAAAAACCAGTATTGTTTTAAGCGAAAACTTGCCGTGGATACGAGTAGCTACCAGAGAAGAAACCGCTGACATCCCGCCAATCAAAGCAAAAGCCAGCCCGGACATCGTAGCTGTATCTACGGTAGAAGACAAACTGGATACAATAAAAGGGAGCACAGGTGAAATCATTTGCGGGCCAATATTCAAAATAATAATCACTATTAGTAAAGATA
>DEUU01000040.1 GCA_002362735.1 Dehalococcoidia bacterium UBA3254 | reverse complement strand
TGCTGGAGTATGAGTCTACCGGAATCGCCAAGCATTTTCCGGATGACCATGAAAGGCCGCCGGTACCGCACTGGATTGAGAAAAGTGAGACTCATGACGAGCGTGTTTCGAGTAAAAGAGCCAAAGATTATCCTCTTCTTGTCCAATCCAACCATCCTCGGTGGCGATGTCATGCTCAATGTGACGATATAGCCTGGACGAGAGAAGCTCCCACATGTAAGGTTAAGGGACCAGATGGCTACATGTACGAGCCCGTCTGGATGAATCCGGCGGTGGCTGCCGCCCGAGGCATCGAAAATGGTGATATCGTGAAAATCTTTAACGAGCGGGGCACTGTCCTCTGCGGAGCGTATGTTACCGAAAGATTGATGCCCGGTGTCGTCTATATAGACCACGGCTCCCGTTATGACCCTATCGTTCCCGGTTCGGTTGATAGAGGAGGTGCCATCAACACCATTACTCCCCATAACATTACTTCCAAAAACGTTACCGGCATGGTTGTCAGCGGTTTCCTGGTTGAAGCGGCCAAGCTTGATCCGGCCGAAATGGAAACATGGAGGAAAAAATATCCGGAGGCGTTTGCAAGAGATTATGATCCGGCTTCAGGGCTTAAATTCAGTGCCCGGATCGAAAAAAACAGGGAGAGGTAAAGGATTTCTTAATAGTCATGACACCGTGAGGTGTTTATTAAGGTCAGATAGCCGAAAAAAATACAGGTGACACAGGAATATATCGAGCTGAACACTATCCAGGCCTCTGACCGTAACTTTGTTCCAGGGTGATTCATATCTACTGATACGTTTCCACAAGGCGCTGACGTTAACTATCTATGCCAGCGCCTTTTGGGGAAAACATCCATATTTTTTGCTATAGTCCAGATTTAGTCCGGGATGACGTATCGGGGATGCTTGTTCTTTTTATATCCAGGACCATCCGCACCGATCTTATCCCAGGGTACTAAGGGTCTAAAGCGTCCTTTAGCCGTCTGTTCACGCAAGTCCTTGAAATCATAAAATCCATAATCAACGTGAATTGTATAGTAAGGCTCATGGCTATATTCAATTGCTCCCTCAGGACAGACCGTCTCACACAAGTGGCAAACAATACAATTCTTCTTAAAGATAGAAGTGATAGAGAAGTCAATGGCTTCCATGGGACAGTTCTCTACACATAGAGTACAGGCTGGCTGCTTGCATTTCTTCAGATCGATTTTCCTCTCAGCCTTAACCTGCCTGTCAAGCTTGGCCACTTCATGGGCTAATGGCTCACTCGCGGCTCCATCAGGTTTCCAGAGAGGATCCATACCCTCTTTCCAGACCGGTATACCGGGTATCAATTGGGTCTCTCCCATAGATATCCTCTGGCCAAGATTGGCCATTTCCTTTCCAAAATCCTCTGCTTCCTTGAGGTCTATATCGTCAGGATGGCCATCCGTGGGATAGGGTTTTGGCATACAGGCAAGCTGGTTTACTCCTCCATACCAGTCTCCGTAGCCGATATACGTTGCCCCTTTATCTGTGAGGGCTTTAGTAACCCGGTACATAAAACTGACCGGAGTGCAGCCATGGGTACAGAATGAAAAAGCGAACTTTCCTTTTAAGGCGGGCAGGCTCTGCATGAAGATTTGAACGTTGGCCGGTTCACGCAGACTCCAGACAGGTGAGCCAAGGCCGAGGATATCATACTTGTTGAAATCAAAAGTTTTGGCCTCTTTAACGGAGGCGATATCACAATCTCCCAATATCTGCTTCACTCCTGCTTGAATAGAGCGGGCTACCTTTTTGGTGTTGCCTGTGGCCGAGTAGTAGACTATGATTGCTTTTAACTTCTTCATTGTCTGCTCCTTTTCTGATTATGAGATTCCAGCGTTGGTCAGCCATTTTTGGTTAATGACAAAATCATCAACCCGGGCATTCTCGGTTATTCCAGATCATCAAGTGTTAAAATGCCTTTACGTAACCCTATAATGACCACTTCCGTACGAGAAGCCGCATTTAATTTTAAGAAAAGCTCTGCCAGGTAACTTTTCACGGTGCGCATATTTAAGTTTAACCTGAACGCGATATCCTTGTTGGATATACCTTTAGCTAATAGTTTAAGTACCTCAATTTCCCTGGGAGTTAGCTTTTCGCCGGTATTTAAACTCAATGGTTTATTAATATGTTGAAATGCATATTTGAGAATTTGCCTGGAGATAGAAGGAGCCAGCACTGTTTCTCCAGCCGCCAGAGCGCGTATCGCATGGATAACTTCATCTCCGTACACACTTTTTGTCAAATAGCCGCTGGCTCCGGCTTGAAGAATACTGAGTATATGCTCACTATCACTATGGACCGTTAAGACCAGAATGGCTATCATAGGGTGGTCAGCCTTAATTTGTCTGGTTGCCTCCAGTCCGTTCAAGGTAGGCATACTGATATCCATAATTATTATATCGGGGTTCAACTGGTCGGCCAGTTTGACTGCCTCTTCACCATCGTTAGCCTCAGCGATAATTTCAAAGTCGGGCTGTTCTTCGAGCACATTTCTCAGAGCTTGACGCAACAACGGATGATCATCAGCTACAATAATTTTAATTTTATTTGCACCAGCAGGATTCGAAGCGAATAATGCAGACATATTTCACCTTTGACCCATAATTATAGCACAAACGTCATTATTATAAGATTCTTATATGTCTTTTGGACGGTGCTTAAAAGTCAATTGTAAAAAAGAACAAGGCAGGTTAATATTATTATGCTTATAAGACTGTCTGCATCGGGTCAGGAGAGAAATTTAAGAAGGTTTATTATTATTCACGTTGATTTAAACTAATAAATTAAAGAGGAGGAAAAATGAAAAAGGTAGGCATTTATTTATTGCTCGTAATCTTGACACTGTCAGTCCTGGGAACAATCTCATGCTCATCGTCCAGTACCCCAACCTCTACCACTCCAGCCAGCACGTCGCCCGCAGCAGCCACTTCTGCGCCAGCATCCAAAGCGGTGGTTTTAAGGCTTGCGATGGGAGCTCCGCCTGTAGACCCCATGGTTGCGGAGATTGAAAAAATGGCCAAAAAGGTCACCGAGCGTACTAATGGCCGGTATAAAATGGAGGTTTACGCCGGTGATTCACTGATAAAAACAACGGAAGCTCTTGATGCAGTAAGAACAGGGACCGTTGAAATGGCTAACTGTTTGCCGTCATGGTTATCAGGCAGCGATATGATTTTTTCGACGGCTGAGCTGCCCTTTATGTTTAATAATCTTAAAGCAGCCTATGCTGGTTGTGAGCCGCTAAGACAGATTTATAGCGCTGTCCTGGAAAAGAAGTTTAACCAGAAAATGATACAGCTATATGCCTCTTCAGATTTGGAACTATGCAGCAGAAAACCGGTCCAGAGTATGGATAACTGGAAAGGTCTGTTAGTAGCGGGTCAGGACAATAATGTTTCGTTAACTGTACAGGCTCTGGGAGGTTCTCCAGTTAGTATGCCATGGCCCGATCAGTACCCCTCGCTGCAAAAAGGTGTCATTGATGGAGCTTTCTCCACCACGATGGCCATGATGAGTTTGAAAGAATGGGAAGTAGCCCCCAATCTGGTACTATGCGGTGCCTTCCCGTGCCTCTGTGGTACCATGATTAATCTGGATCTGTGGAACAAGATGGCTAAGGAAGACCAGGATATCTTGATACAGGAAGCGAATAATTGCACGGCCTCTATGAAGACTCTTTTCCTGCAGTCTACGGATTCTGTTCCTCAAGATCTGGCAAAGGCTGGAATGAAGGTCTATACCCTGCCGGCTGCGGAGCGTGATAAATGGAAGGCGGCTTCTCGTACCGCCTATGATAAGATCATGTCCGGTGTTGGATCAGATGCTCAGAAAATCACGGATATTATTAACAAAGCTAACAGCGATAACCCCTAGGTTCTAGCTCAGGCAACACTCCATAAAGCCAATTATGGAGTGTTGCCCGTATTTTGCAACTTGGCTACGACGAATGTTTCGTGGCCTATCATTTACTTACTACACCTGAGAAGGGGCGGTTATTGGGTAAACGCATTTGGAAAGTTTTTGATTATATAGTCGACAGGGCGAGCTATATATGTTTAGCATTCTCCGGAATTCTGATAGTCCTTATGGCCTGGGTCATCACCTACGGTGCCTTAAGGAGATATCTTTTTGCCAGCCCGGAACCGTATTCATATGAGATTTCTTGTACTTTATTATTAGCCTGCGTGGCTTTTGCATTTGCCGGCGGTCAGAACCGTGGTCAAAATATTAAGATGGATATCTTTGTAGTCCGGCTTTCTGCCCAGAAACAGCTTATACTAAAGATATTTAGCTCGTTAATAGGACTAATATTTTGTGCGGTTCTCCTCTGGGAAAGCTGGAGTTCCTCCTGGTATGTCCTGCAAATCGGCCGCGTCAGCGATTCTGTTCTAAGAGTGCCGTTATTTCCGGTGATGGTGACGGTGCCAATCGGAGCTTTCTTTCTATTCCTGGTACTCATAGCTCAGATTCACCGGTATATTGTTTCATTAAAAGAAAAACCGGAGACGGAAAATGTCAGTAAAGACAATATCCGATCTTCTCAGGGAAGTTAGGTTACAGTGAGTGTTCTAACCATAACACTAATAACCATTGCAGGGACGTTGATCCTTCTGGCACTAGGCGTTCCCATTGTTTATACTCTGGGAATTTCCGCTCTGGTTGGCGGGGTAATTGCCTGGGGACCAGACTTTTTTGTAAAAGTAGGATGGATGCCTTTCCAGATATTTTACAATCTTACCTGGACTCCGCTCCCGCTATTCGTATTATTGGGATGTATAATAAGCTCTACCAGAATAAGCGATGATGTATTCGTGGTCACGAAGAACTGGCTATCGAGGCTTCCGGGTGGCTTGATTATAGCCAGTATAGTGGCTGAGGCTGCTATGGCCGCCGTGGTCGGGACCAGCACCGCCTGCATCATCACGGTGGGGAAAGTTGCCGTGCCCCAAATGGAAAAAATGGGTTATAACCGGGCTATTAGCATGGGAGCTCTCTGCGCCGCAGGTGTCCTCGGCCCGCTCATTCCTCCCAGTGCTATGATGATTATCTACGCTATAATGTCGCAGATATCTCTGGGTAAACTTTTTATTGCCGGGATAATACCTGGTATCGTCCTGGCAGCGTTACTTTCCATTTATACTATAATAGCTTGCCTGGTAAATCCTAAATTAGCCCCTCGCCCAATAAGTATAAGTTGGAAAGAAAGGATAAGTTCCGCTCCCAAGATCTGGCCCATTGTCTTTATGATGCTGGCTATTCTAGGATCAATTTATATGGGAATCGTAACTCCCACGGAGGCGGCTGGATTTGGTGTTGTAGTCATTTTGATCTTAGGTTTTTCATTATACGGGCTTCGTTTACCGGGCTTATTTTCAGCCGCCACAGAAGCGGCTTCGATAAATGTGATGATTTGCTTCATTTTTATCGCTGCGACCATCTTCTCTTTCGTTATTGGAAGCTCCGGAGTAGCAAAGACCTTAATAAATTTAATTGCCCCGGCCGGGATGTCTCCGTGGCTAGTCATGATAAGTATCAATATTCTCCTTTTACTTTTGGGTTGTTTTATCGATGCGTTGACGATTATGCTATTGACCCTTCCAATATTAGTTCCCTTAATTATCTCCCTGGGTTTCGATCCACTTTGGTTTGGAGTAGTGTTTGTAATAAATATGCAAATAGGATTAATTACGCCACCCATGGGAATGGATTTATTTAGTATGAATGCCGTTTTTGGCGTTCCTACCGGTGAACTCCTCCGTGGTGTCGTACCGTACCTGGGTGTCCTAGTGGTGTTTCTGGCTGTGGTGATAATTTTCCCTCAAATAAGCGTCTGGCTCCCTAATTTGATGAAGTAGGCATTGATTTCTCGGAAAACAGTCGCTCCATATCGGTCAGCTATTTACCCATGCTAAAGGTCTTATTTCTTCTTAAATAATCGATTAAAACATTTATCGAGGTATCAATGAGACAGTTTCCCAGGCTTTTTACCCCAATAAGGCTAGGGAATATTGAATTAAAGAACCGGTTTGTAGTATCACCGATGTGCTCTGAGTTAGCTCATGCCGATGGGACTGTCAGTCATGCGCTGATTGACTACTGGGAAGCCAGGGCGAAGGGAGGCTGGGGTTTGCTTATCGAAGGGTTTACCGCGATAGACCCCCTTGGAAAGGCTATAGATCATCAGCTTGGAATTTGGGATGATCGGTTTATACCCGGTCTAACTGAACTAACCAAAAAGGTCCATGAATACGATGTTAAGATAGCCATACAGTTAGGGCATGCCGGCCGACAAACTAATCGAAAAATCACCGGAGGCCAGCCATTAGCTCCTTCACCTGTTCCGTGTCCTGTTTCCAGGGAAATGCCCAAAGAGCTATCCGCAAGTGAGATATACGAAGTCATTGAAAAATTTGGTGACGCTGCCTTACGGGCTCGAGATGCTGGTTTTGACGCTATTGAGGTGCACGGCGGTCACGGGTATCTTGTGGCTGAGTTTATGTCCGCATACTCTAATAAACGTACAGATTACTTCGGTGGTAAATTCGAAAACAGGATGCGTTTTCCTGTTGAGATTGTCAAGAATATCCGGCATAAGATTGGTAACCGTTTTCCTGTTACCTTCAGGCTTAGTGCCGATGAAAAGGTACCCGGTGGGCGAACATTAGCGGAATCATGTATGGTAGCGCAGCATATGGAGAAAGCCGGAGTAAACGCTATCAACGTATCGATTAGTGTAGCTGAAAGTTCTCAATATACCATGTCTTGTACTGCTTTACCATCAGGTTATCTCCTTCCATATGCAGCGGAAATCAAAAAATCAATTTCCATACCTGTGATCGTTGCCGGAAGAATTAACGAGCCTTTGCTGGCTGAAGATGCTATTGAAACGGGCAAGGCTGATCTCATTGGATTTGGAAGGCCTTCACTGGCAGATCCGGAAATTCCCAATAAGGTTGCTTCAGGAAAAGTAGATGAAATCTGCCCCTGTATTTATTGCATGGTAGGGTGCATCTGGAACCCTTCAAAACCTGAGAATCTTAAAGCGTCTGTATCGTGTACCGTTAATCCGATCTGTGGCCGCGAAGGTGATTTGATAATAAAGCCGGCAGCAATTATTAAAAAGGTTGTAGTTGTTGGTGGGGGTCCGGGGGGACTTGAATCTGCCTGGTTAGCTGCAGCCCGCGGATATAAAGTCACGCTGTATGAAAAAGAACAGTTACTCGGGGGGCAGTTTAGAATAGCTGCAATCCCACCCTTAAAACAAGATATCTCCAAGGCTGTTGCTTACCAAATTCAGATGTGTGAAAAATATGGTGTTTGTTTCAATCTAGGGATAGAGGCTACCGCGGAACGAATATTTGCAGAAAGACCCGATGTCGTTATTATTGCTACCGGTGGAGTACCGTATTATCCGGACGTCAAGGGGATAAATAGAGAGCAGGTTGTTCAAGCGTCAGAAGTGATTGAGGGTAAGAAGCCAACCGGTAACAGAGTATTGATTATCGGCGGCGGTACGGTTGGTTGTGAGACGGCTGACCTGCTAGGTGAATATAAACATAGGGTGACCATTGTAGAAACTCTACCTGAAATCGCTTCCGAACTTCATCCGGCGATAAAATATTTTTTGTTCCAGAGATTAAAAGAGTATGGTGTTCAAACGGAAACAGGGATTACTGTCAAAGAAATTATTAGAGATGGGGTTATTGCTGAAAAGGATGGAAAGGAAATCCAGATTACTGGATTTGACTCTATCGTCCTGGCGATGGGAGTTATGCCGGTATACTCACTAAAGAAAGAACTCGAAGGGAAAATAGCAGAGATATACTTGATTGGAGATGCTCTCAAACCCAGACAGGCTATAGATGCTATTAGAGAAGGAGCGTACACGGCATTGAAAATTTAGCTATCATGAAAGCCATATAATAATTTATAAACAATTTAACCAATTGGAAAATGCAAACTAATGCAGAAATTAAGGAGGTAAATTGATCAATTATCGGAAGTGGGAACTAGTTTCTACCATCGGTATCTTGATCTAGGTAATCATGGAAAGTATCAAACTCGGACCATTAAATGCCAAAATAATACACGTGATATTATCGAAATACGACGAGACAACACTGTGTGGAAAGAAAGTAAATCGAAAATTTACGGAGCGTTCGACCGCTCATTGTCATGTAAACTGTCCGGAATGCAAAAAATCAATTCAATATTTGCTCGGTAGCTTGCCAGCCAGGGTATTTAATTAAAATATTTCTAAAAAATAGTAAAACCAGGGAAATTGCATCCCGTTAAAATGTGTTATTGTTAAAACCCGGCTCTGTGGCGATTTTACTTTCCCAGAGGATTTGAATCCGGCAGTTTACCAAGCACCTCCAGTTCGTCAGCTATTTCTTTTAATCCGTATTTCTCGTAAGTTGCTCTGGTCGGCCAACCGGTTTTTAAATCCCACCCACGCAGCGTGTAATAATTATCCACTAATTGGTTATATTCTTCGGCATTCACCGTTTTGCCGTCGGCATCAGGATAGGACAACATTGGGAGTATTTCATTGACTTCCAACTCCCGGGTTCTGCCATAGTTGCGAATTAAAATGGCACGAAACAGGGTTTTGATACGCTCTGCGGCATCGTTGATCTCCTGTTCGGTTAAATTGGTCCCGGTAGCCATATTAAAAATTTCTGCTTCAGCGCTGGGCCAAAATACCTGAGGTAGCTGCCAATCACACGAGGTTAGAGCGTCTTTTAACTCAGCCTTATTTTCATTCATAATCGTTGACCTGGCAGTGAGCAGGCTTCTGCAGGGATCTTCCTGGACTGCAAGCATGTATTCATAACTATCATGGTGATGGGAGTTGCTTTGAGAGTCGCGGGAAGAAGTCATGAGCATCAATGCGATGGGAAGCCAGGCAGAGATATCGATGGCACCTTGAAAGCCACGGCCGTTCCAGTGGAAAGAATAACCCCAGGCCGATTCGAAACTAATGGGGATATCTAAATGCTTGCCCGGAATGCGGTTGGAAACCCTGCCCGGGTAAATTGTATCACCATATTTTTGCTTCCCCATTATACGGATGGAACGAGCCATGCCATCAGCAAACAGATTACCATAGTATCCCTTGCGATAAACAATCATATCCAGTAAATATTTCATAAACTCTTCAGAACCTGGATCGATTTTCATTCCCAGTTCCAACCCATCCATTACTCCAACCTTTTTACCCATGGCGAACCAGGGCATCAGCCAGACTATCACGTCCCATTTATTAATACCATACTGGTTACAAAGTTCGTTAATCATAATCCCCAGGTCATAATTTTCACCCCAAAAATTCTCTGTATCTCCTCGATGGTGTTCAAAAAGAACAGGGGCTGCCGGATCGGATAAGTCTGGAGAAATGTTGGGGCCATTAGATATCATTGAGCAGGCCGGATCATGGTTCTGTTTAGTCGCAAAAGTTTGAGCCGGCGTCCAGCCAGTATCATCGATCCATTTGAAAGCTTTCATCCCGATGCATTTGATTACCTGATTGACTCTCCCTGTTTTTGAAGTGGTACTCTTCACGTCCAGAAGAAAATTGCAGCAGTGCTGATTGCAGCCATGACTACAACAAATTTGCGCCTGCTTAACTCCGTTCCCCATAGTATCTTTAAGATTGAAAACGGGCAATCGCTGTACCGGATTGGTCTTATATAATGGATGCCCCATTACATGCCGGAGTTTCAGAATTGCCTCCACATTGGCGGGGGTCACGTCTCCTGTGCCTCTGGCAGAAACAGCTTTCAGGTTTTTGGAACCAAATACGGCGCCGAACCCACCTTTAGCGGCGGCGCTCTCATTCGCTGAGGCGATTATGGCGCCGCGAACCAGATTTTCTCCGGCAGGCCCTATGACAAGACTTTTTACATCTTTACCGTGAATAGTTTCCAATTTGAGCTGGGTATCGTAGGTATACATTCCCCAAAGGTCAAGGGCGGGAAGTATCTGAATATGGTCGTCTTCAATCCAGATATAGATTGGTTTTGCGGCTTTTCCCTCTATAATCAGACCGTCATATCCTGCATATTTGAGCTCTGCGCCGAACCAGCCACCGATACTACTCCAGGCGTATTGTTCAGGGAAACACTGAGGCGCAATACCTGCGATAACTGTCCTGCCTCCACCCGGAATGCCAGTAGCGGTGGTGGGGCCGGTCATAAAAATCAATTTGTTCTCCGGGTCGAAGGCTTTGACGCCTGGCCCTACTTCATCCCAGAAGATCTTGTTGCAGATGCCGCGGCCGCCGATGAATTGAGGTACGTAATCCCATGTTGATACATTCGTGACTTTGCCAGTCGTAAGGTTGATTCTGGCTATCTTCCCGACATACCCTAACAATTTATTCATCCGGATTCACAACCGCTTAATTGTAATTTTATTTTAATTAGTATCGGTTAAGCCTAGCTGCTGACACCGATACACTTTACCTGGCAATATTCTACACAAGCAGGTCCTTTTTCCCGAGTCCGACATAAATCACACTTAACAGCTTTTTTACTGGACTTGTCGAAATTGATGCGCTTTGGTTCAAACGGACAGGCTTTGATACAAAGTTTGCAGCCTGTGCAACCTTCCTCGTTAATGTATACTATGCCGCTGTCTTTATTTAGAAACATTGCATCTTCTTTTTTCGGACATGCATTATAGCAAGGATAATTTAAACAATGCTGACAGGTATATATGTGGTGTTCCATGTAAATTGTGTCTCTCTCTAAAAAAAGTCGTCGTTTAGAAGGCCCTGACTTACCATCATGAACCAGGCCGCAGACAATTTCACAAGAATTACAGCCAACACATAGAGACACTTCGGGTTGATACTGTATGATATATTTACGCTTCACTTTATGATTTAGTTCATTTTGCATCATGTCGATCTCATCAGGGTTTAATAAAAAGACTTCAGATTTATTTTTACTATTCCCATTTGTTAACTCTTTTCATAGCTAATAGTGCGTCAGGATTCATGTATGGCGGTCTTTATTACCATTCGGATGTAATTGATTATATTCCCGCCTCTGTTACTCTATCAAGATAGCATATTCCAATCATAACAATCTTCAGAGTAGATCGAGTATCCTTATAAAGTCTAAGTTGGCTGGATAGCCTGTCAACAGAAGATTACTATCCAATAACATCAACACATCACAACATTGTGACAGTATTTGTCACTCGTATATGTTATAATTTATGGCAATATTGTATGTTAATAGATCATCCAACATGACTTTCATAGATTTTGCGATGGGGCGGTTGGTATTTATTAGCTCTAATCTTGACTGTTATTCGGGGAGCACTCAAATTAAATTAATATCTTGAACTATGCGTTTTTAAAAAAAGTATCCGCCTGATTATTTTTTAAAAAGTGCCCGGAAGAGTGATAAGATACAGACTCCAATGTAAATAATAGTAATTTAGGAGGAATAAATGAAAGCGGCTGTAATTTATGAATTAGGGAAACCCCTGGTGGTAGAAGAGGTAGATATTGATCCATTGCAAAAAGGCCAGATAAAAATCCGCAATGTGGCATCGGCTATTTGTCATAGTGATGTTCATATGTTCAAGGGGGAATCACCTGGTGGAGATGTTCTGCCCCTCGTGGGTGGTCATGAGTCAGCCGGAATTGTTGAAGAGGTAGGTGAGGGCGTTACCTCCATTAAGCCCGGTGACCATGTGGTTGTCAGCTATATGGCCTATTCCTGCGGACACTGCCCTTCCTGTCTGATAGGTCTACCTCATTTGTGTACCCAAAAACCTCCTTTCCATAAAAAAGCCGGCGGACTGAGGACTAAGCGTGGAGAACCTATCGCCCAGGGTGTTGGACTCAATGGATTTTCAGAATACACCGTAGCTGAGGAGGGAATGACGGTTAAAATCCCTGAGGATATGCCTCTCGATAGGGCAGCGCTATTAACCTGTGGAGTTGCCACCGGATTCGGAGCCGTCGTAAATCGCGCCGAAGTTCGACCCTTCAGCAGCGTGGTGGTGATCGGTGCTGGAGGAGTGGGCGTCAATGCTATTCAGGGTGCTTACTTTTCGGGGGCATATCCCATTATTGCTGTCGATACACTGGATAGTAAGTTGCAGCTCGCCAGGGAGTTCGGGGCTTCCCATGGTGTTAACGCCAGGACGATGGATCCTTGTGAAGGTGTTCAAAAGTTGACCGAAGGCGTGGGAGCAGACTATGTTTTTGTGACGGTAGGCAACATTAAAGCTATGCAGCAGGGTTATAACATGCTAAAGTCACGGGGGATGGTAGTTATCGTAGGAAACTCTTCACCTGGTGATGTAATCCAGATTCCTCCTTCATCATTCCAGTATTCTGAAAAAGTAATGACTGGCGTTATGATAGGAGCGACTCGCTTTCGCCTGGATATTTTCCGATATATCACTTTATACAAGGCCGGGCGTTTGAAGCTGGATGAGCTTATTACTCGCCGATATTCTCTTGACAAGATCAACGAAGCTCTTGAGGTTTGTGAAAAAGGAGAAGGACTTCGCAACGTAATTATTTTTTAATAACACAGGGTTAGAAGGTAAAGTGGCATTAGTATCGGGAGCTGGATTTAAACAGATTTTAGTAATGGTATAGCCAATTTTTATTGATTTCAGGAGGAGAAAATGAAAGCTGCAGTATGTTATGAATACGGTAAACCTCTGGTTATTGAGGATGTAACTCTTGATGCGCCAAAACAGGGCGAGGTGAAGGTGAAAATATCGGCAACAGCTATCTGCCATAGCGATATTCATGCGATTAAGGGAGATTTTCCTGCCAAGCTACCCGTCGTTGCGGGACACGAATCTGCAGGGTATGTTAAGGAAGTTGGTCAGGGTGTGACTTCATTACACCCTGGAGATCCGGTCGTGTTGTCGCTGTTAAGCTCTTGTGGCAAGTGCCATTATTGTCTGACGGGTCGGAGCCATATGTGTAACGCCGTGTGGCCGCTGGATACCGAGACACGTATGCATAATAGTAAAGGTCAGGATCTTACACAGGGTACCAAAACAGGTAGTTTTGCGGAATATACCATAGTTGACCAATCACAACTGGTGAAGATACCCGCTGATATTCCGATGGATAGTGCGTCGCTGCTTGGCTGTGGTGTAATTGCCGGGTTTGGAGCAGTAGTAAATCGAGCTCACGTTGAGCCCATGAGCAGCTGCGTAATTATTGGGGCTGGTGGAGTTGGACTTAATGCTATACAGGGTGCAGCTATTTCCGGCGCTTATCCGATTATTGCTGTTGATATCCTGGATAAAAAGCTTGAAGCCTCCAAGATGTTTGGCGCTACACATACCGTTAATTCAAGTAAAAAAGATGCCGTTAAAGAAATCATGGATTTGACCGGAGGAGGAGCTAACTACATATTCATTACCGTTGGCAGCATGGCGGCTATAAATCTGGGACTCAACTTATCCGGTCCGAGAGGTATGGTTGTATTTGTAGGTATTCCCGGCTTTACTCAGACGCTGCCTTTTAACCCGTCTACTCTAATCCACGATGAAAAAGTGCTGACAGGCAGTTTTATGGGCAGCTTTCAATTACACACCGGGATACCCAAGCTGGTGGATCTGTATAAAGCAAAAAAACTCAAACTGGATGAACTCATTTCCGGCCGCTATTCCCTTTCCGAAATTAACAAAGCCATAGAGCTAGTAGAGAAGGGTGAGGCTCTGCGTAACGTTATTATTTTCTAAAAAAGAATAATAGATTAATTTTGGTATAAGGAAAAATTAAAGTGAACAGGATCGATATGGCTGGCAAAGCTCAAACAGTGCTGGGAGCAATCAACTCAGAATCTCTGTGCTTAACTTTGGTTCATGAACATCTTATTCTCGATCTGAGCATGTTTTACAGCGAGCCCAGGGACACCGGCGAGAGGGATGTGGCTCACCAACCGGTTAGCCTGGCGAACCTTAGTTGGGTCAGGCTTCATCCGTTAAACAATCAGGACAATTTGAAGTTGACAGATGAGCAGTTAGCAATCAAAGAAGCATCGATATTCAAAAAGGCTGGGGGTGCTACCATTGTTGAGGTTACCAATCAAGGACCCACTGGCCGTAATCCTTCAGGATTAGCCCGCATTGCAAATGCTACTGGACTTAACATAATCATGGGTACAGGGTATTACATAGCTCCTTCCCATCCGCCGGAATTAGCCAGGATGAATGTGGAGGATATAGCTAAGCCAATCATACGGGATATCACGGTCGGAGTTGGTAACTCCGGGGTGAAAGCTGGAATTATCGGTGAGGTTGGTTGCTCTACTCCCTTAGCAGAGACCGAACGCAAGGTGCTTAGAGCTTGCTCGATAGCCCAGCAGCAGACCGGAGCTCCAATATATGTCCATCCGAGCCATTCTGAGGAGGGTGTATTAGAGATTCTCGAGATTCTCAGGAATGCCGGTGCTGATTTGACAAGGACGGTCATCGGTCATGCTGATCTCAACGGTTTCACCAGCAGCTTATGCCATAAAATCTTGGATGCCGGCTGTTTTATTGGATTTGATGGATTTGGTGCTGAGCAGGTTGTTTGCGTTGATGGAAGAATCTTTTTGGAGCCACCGAGCGATTTGTTTCGTATCAATAGAATTATCCGGCTTATTGCTGATGGATACCTGAAACAGATTCTGGTTTCTGATGATATCGGCGAAAAGTTGAAATTGGTCAGCTATGGCGGATATGGCTATGCCCATATAATCCGGGATATTATACCCTTGATGCGTATCAAAGGTGTGCTTGAAGAACAAATTCAAACCCTGTTGGTGGAAAATCCAAAAAGGCTTTTGCAATTTACTTAGATAACAGGATAGTATCTTTTTAAACGTTTTGCATTTCAGTATCCATTGAAATATGGATGGTGTATCTCTTCGTCGCTGTTTATGGTCTGGTTAACAGGGGAGATTGGCTGTACAATCTCCCCGTTACCGACTGTTTCGGATTGAAAGGGCACGGAGCTATCTTTGGGTTAATCAAGTTTGCAATCGATATTGGTGGGGCTTTTATTTAGGATTATCCGCGGGTTTATTATCGATGGGCGGCACACTGTAATCAGGAAGTCCTGCCCTCTCTTCCTGGAGCAGCATGGCAATAGTTGAGTCTCTATCTCCCCAGCCACGGTTTAAGGCCGCCATCAGTTCCTGCTGGGCAAGGTTGATCATAGGCATGGGAACGTTGTATTCCCGGCCCAGTGAAGTAGCCAGATTAACATCCTTATAACCCAGCTTCAGAGAGAAGTTGGGTGGATCAAATTTCTTAGGCAGATAAACATTAGGCATGAGATGATGGAAGATAACGCCGTGTCCCACTGCCGCATTAGCGATAACCCACAGGAGATTTTCCCGGTTGATGCCGGCTTTAACACCCAGTGAAAAACCCTCAGCGACCACTCCCTGAATACC
>DEUU01000237.1 GCA_002362735.1 Dehalococcoidia bacterium UBA3254 | reverse complement strand
TATTTCCACACTTTTTGATTGTACCTCGTATGCTTCTCAGACTCATGTATGACTAAGACCCAGCGATTATATGTCCGTGTCCCAAAACGGGCATTCATGAGGAATTTAGTTTCTTATTGCTATCATGTTATATATTAGAATATAATCTTCTAAGCTATCAAACAAATCTGATTTCCGACAATCGTAATATCGTGAATAGAAACGATTTTAAAATAATATCCGACATTCGTATCAAAGAAGCGAAAGTCCTAATAAACGCGGGCTGTTATCATGGGGCCTATTATTTAGCTGGTTATGCCATTGAATGTGCTCTTAAAGCATGTATTGCTAAAAAGACAAAGCGTTTTGAGTTTCCTGATAAGGATTTTGCCAATAAGGTTTGGGTTCATAATTTAAGTGAATTAGTCAAGGCAGCGGAGCTAAGTATTGATTTTGAAAAAGACAAAAACACTAATAAAGTATTCGAATCAAATTGGGTAGTGGTAAAAGATTGGAACGAATCTTTTAGGTATAATCTAAATATTACTGATAAAAAAGCTAACGACTTTTTTAGAGCCTGTACGGAAAGAAATAACGGAATTCTACCCTGGATAAAAAAGAGATGGTAAGCACAACACTGAATGAGAAACTAATTAAAGATGGAGAGCAGATAATTACACAGTTGCTCGATTCTAAAATCTGCGTTGACGCTGCATTATGGTTTTATTCTTCGGATTTTGGGGACTATAGGCTATTATTGTCTTTGCCTGAAATAATTAAACAAGGGCCATTAGCAGCTTATAAAAAAGTCCAATCCGCAATTTCTGACATTTCTAAAAGGGGCGTTCAGCTATCATTGTCTCTAGACCAAGTACAAGTGGTTGAGCCCAATTCGCCTACTCTAAAACTTTTGCGGACTGCCTTAAAAACAAGTCCTAAAATTAGCGGAATCAGATTAACCAATAGTTATATTGATCGCCAAATAATCGAAGATGTATTTATTTATTTTCTTACACTTAAAAAGACCTTAAGTTGGCCCGCGGTGCCCGGAGCTACCGGCTATGACCTACAGATTGCCGATAACCCGAACTTCGTCAATCCGATCGATTCCCAGACCAACCTACCTACTAACTTCTGGACCCTTACCAAGACTCTAGAAAACCACAAGGTCTACTATTGGAGAGTTAGAGTTGTTAACAGCAACACCGGTGTAGTTGGCGATTGGATATGCAATACATTCACGATGAAATAATAACGAGGAAATATCAAACTCTCCCCAGCTTTTCTTAGATATTTCCCAAACGGAAAGTCATGGGTTCGAATCCCGCGTCCCGCTCACCAAGCTAAGCGACCTACTACGTTATCAGGCCACACCTCAAAATATGGCTAAAACGTCACCTTGTAGGTTTGTCCTCAAATTTTACCTGAATTTTACATTCCGGTAAAACGGCGATAATATTCCTCCTTTAAAGTATTTCTTATAGACTGAGGTAAGGTTAACTAACCAATGCCTGGGGCCCGGGCAAGAAGTTACCAGCCGGCCTTCAGCCAAAAAGAAAAAGGAAGGAATACTAAAATGAAGAAATGGAAAATTATCTTAGCCGCAGTGTTAGCCGTTTTGGTCCTCGTTGCAACCCCGCTGGCAATATTTGCCCAGAATGACTCAGGTTCTGCCCAATCTAAGATAAGAGAGTTTAAAGGCGGTCTGGCTCCCGTGGCTCCCCGTGCTGTTTTAACCGGCAATCAAATGCAATTGACAGTTTTCCTGCGAGTAAATCAGGAACCTGTCCCGGATGTTGGAATCTGGTTAGTTTCTAAAGAGAATGTTGAGATATTAAGAAATGAGCTTAAAGCTCTTAGAAACAACGCGGCGGTAAATGAGACCGATAAAGATTATGAAGCGATTATCAATCTCCATGCCGGTTTCCTGGGACGGACTGATAATAAGGGCAGGTTAACGCATATCTTCGATCAGACTGGTGACTTCGCCCTGGTGGCTTTCAAGAGAGGCTGCTGGCCGGATGTATCCAGTTTGGCGGTGAGAGAACTGCCCCGAGCTCTGGCAATCAGCGCTCCCCGGAGAGCCCAACCCGGGCAACCGTTTAATATCAGCGCGAATCTGAAGGGTACTGAGTTACCGGCAGCAGGCGCGGGGGTATGGGCCATCAAGGCTGAGAATATAGAAGACGCCCGAGCCCAGGTGCAGGAATTTAAAGCCGCCAATCAAGTTGATGCGGTAAATGCCGACTGGGGAATGCAGTTGGACCTCATAGCTATCAAACTGGGGAATTGTGACGACCATGGTAATTTAACCGCCAGTTTAACCGATGAGGGTCGATACTTACTCGTAGCTTTCCAGAAAGGACATGTTCCCGGTTTTAGTGGGATTGCCATAGTAGAGCCGCAGCCAACAAATTCTGATGTTGCTCTGGAAGCGAGTGAAGAAGCTAAGTAAAATCGATAATCAAACATCAAAGATCAAAAACACATATCAAAAATTAAAAATAAATTAAAGTATGAAGCTTGAAGTTGGACGTCTAAAGCCCCTATCTACCACTTCAAGCTTCCAGCTCCTTACTATTCCCCTTTCTCCTGAGCTCTGCTTTGATATTTGAGCTTCGAGTTAATGTTGGGTGTATAATAGATCAACCTTATAAATAAGGACAGTTCTGTGGTCAAAATATTAGCGGTTGATGATGAGCAAAATATCCTGGAACTGGTCAAACTTTACCTGGAGCGGGAGGGTTATCAGGTGGATACCGCTTGCTCCGGCAGCGAAGCGTTAGCTAAATTCCCCCTTGTTAGTCCCGATTTTCTCATACTGGATCTGATGCTGCCGGACATGGATGGATTTGAAATCTGCCGCCGGATCCGCACGCGAAGTAATGTCCCTATTATTATGCTTACTGCCCGCAAAGAAGATGTAGACAAAATCGTGGGTCTTGAAATAGGAGCCGATGATTATTTGACCAAACCCT
>DEUU01000384.1 GCA_002362735.1 Dehalococcoidia bacterium UBA3254 | reverse complement strand
GAAAGCGGGGCTTCAATTTATTCCGCTTCAGAAGCTGCCAGAGAGGAATTCCCTGAATATGATTTGACTGTAAGAGGATCGGTATCCATCGGACGGAGATTAATGGACCCTCTGGCGGAACTTGTTAAGATCGATCCTAAATCTATCGGCGTCGGTCAGTACCAGCATGATGTAGAACAGACCAGGCTTAAACAAAGTCTGGATGATGTGGTAATGAGCTGTGTTAACCGGGTAGGGGTAGAGGTAAATACTGCAAGCGTGCAAATCCTGACCTATGTATCCGGCATTGGGCCTACCCTGGGTAAAAATATTATAGAATATCGTAACGAGAACGGACCGTTTAAAAGTCGTCAGGAGTTAAGGAAAGTGCCCCGGCTGGGTCCCAAAGCCTTTGAGCAGGCTGCCGGGTTTTTACGTATCCGCAATGCAGAAAATCCACTTGACTCGAGCGCCATTCATCCCGAAAATTATGCCCTGGTGAACAGGATGGCCAGGGACATGGGTTGTTCAGTCCGGGATTTGATGCAAAATTCTGGACTGCGGGCGCAAATTATTTTAAATAATTATGTTGATGATAAAGTAGGACTGCCGACCCTCTCGGATATTCTTGAAGAACTCAGTAAACCGGGCCGGGACCCGAGGGAACAGTTTGAAGCATTTCACTTTGCGGCGGGTGTCCGCAGCATTGATCAACTAAAGCCTGGAATGAAAATTCCGGGGATCGTCACGAACGTGACCAACTTCGGAGCTTTTGTGGATATCGGTGTCCATCAGGATGGCCTGGTGCATATCAGTAAACTGGCTGACCGCTTTGTCAAAAGACCCGGAGATATCGTCAAGCTGCAACAAAAGGTCGAGGTCACGGTCCTGGAAGTTGACCTGCCGCGGAAACGTATTTTTCTCTCGATGCAAAAAGAACCCGAAATAAAAGACACGCATGAATAATGGAAGATAAACATGAAAGCACGATTGATAGTCACTCACCCCGGAAGCGCTCATTTTGATGAAGTCACGGCCATCAGCCTGGTCCTGGCAGTCCATTCCGATTTCGAATTCAGAGTAGAAAGGAGGGAGCCTTCGCTCACTGAGCTGGATGATTCAAGTGTTTGGGTGATCGATACCGGCAACCGTCACGAACCGGAGAAACTGAATTTTGACCATCACCAGTCACTGGAGTGTCCGGCTTCTTTTGTTCTGGTGACTGATTACCTGGGGCTTCTGCCCGATTTGTCTGTCATGCCGTGGTGGAATTTCAAAGACAGCGTAGACCGTATTGGTCCGGTCAATGCCTCTGCAAAATTTAAGGCCGGGGATGACCTGGTCAATCGTAATCCTGTGGAGAACTGGATGGTTGATAGATTTGCCGCCGACCCTCAGATATCTCTGCCATTGCTAAGAGATTTTGGAGAGCACATGATTGAGGACGCCCGCCGGTTGAAAAAACAGATTGACTTCTGGAAAAGTAGCCGCAGACTGGTAATTGCAGGCGTACCGGCTATGATCGGAGAAACTCGGGAGTCATATGGGCTGGAAGAATTTCGCCGGCTCGTTGAAAACCCACCAGATATCGTGATCTCCAGGGACCGACGCAGCGAGGGATGGAGGCTTTATCGCTATGAAGGTACGCCAGTGAACTTCTCCTTGATTGCCAATTGTGCTGAAATTGAATTCGCTCATAAAACCGGTTTCCTGGCTAAAACCAGGGAGAGTCTAAGCATCGACGAGCTTATTGCTCTAATCAGCAAGGCTGTAATTCGGCACCCATGATAATTCGACACTTTACTGGTAATAAGGGGCTCGATCCTCAAATTTAACTTATTCTCAGTGGATTTGATAAACTAACAGTATGAAATATTTTGCCTTGATGCGTGGAATCAACGTCGGCGGAAATAACATTATCAAAATGGCTGACCTTAAAAAGACAGTTGCCGAGAGCGGATTTACCAGCGTCAGTACCTATATTCAGAGCGGGAATATCATTTTTAAATCAGAAGAGAATGATATTGATAAAATAACAAAAAAGCTTGAAGAAGCTCTCTTCAAAGTATTTGGATTTAATTCCGGCATCATTGTTAAAACACTTGAGCAACTCAATAAAATCATTTCTGAAGTACCGGATGATTGGAAGAAGCGGCATGATCTGCGGTGTTATATAGCTTTCATCAGGAAACCTGTTTCAGAGCAGGATGTCATGCGGGATATAAAATTGAAAGATGGAGTAGACTTTGTAAAAGCAGGAGACAAGGTCCTGTACATGTCTACTTTGCTTGAGGGTCTGACTAAAAGCGGATTTACCAAACTCGTCGGAACGAAGATTTATAAGGACATTACGATCCGGAACTATAATACGACGCAAAAGATTCTTGCTCTTATGCAGTGATTTTTTGGCCATATAAATAAAGTAAAAGGGGAAATTGTATTTTGAACAACGGAAAATTCGATCAGTTTAAAGGCTCTGCCGATTATGTTATTTCGGAACCGCTAAAAAATGCGGTCAACGTCTCCATGGTCCTTGGAAGACCGCTCCTTATCCGCGGTGAACCCGGAACGGGCAAGACCAGGCTGGCCCACAGCATTGCTACAGGACTCAATAAAAAATTGATTGTCTGGAATATCAAGTCCTCGACGAAAGCTCAGGACGGTCTATATGTTTATGATACGGTCCAAAGGTTGAATGACAGTCGTTTCGGCGATAAGGATGTTTCAGATATCAAGCAGTATATCAAGCTGGGTAAACTGGGGCAGGCTTTTATTGCTCCGGAGCAGGTAGTCCTGCTCATTGACGAGATCGATAAGGCGGATATCGAATTTCCGAACGATCTCCTTAATGAACTGGAAGAAATGAGTTTCTTCATCCCGGAAACTGGAGAGACCGTTTCTGCTCTTCAGCGCCCTATCACGATCATCACGAGCAATGCAGAAAAGGAATTGCCGGATGCATTTCTCAGGCGTTGTATTTTCCATTTTATTGAGTTCCCGGATGTTAATTTAATGGAGAAAATCGTTCGAGTGCATTACCCGGAAATTCAGGCTAACCTTCTGCAGAAAGCTTTGCAGAGCTTTTATTCCCTTAGAGAGATCGATGAATTTCGGAAAAAGCCTTCGACCAGCGAGCTTATTGATTGGATCAAAGCTCTGGTTGCGGGGGGTATACCACCGGAAAAAGTCTCGAAAGAAATTCCTTTCATCGGGACTCTATTGAAAAAAGAAGTCGACTACGAGCACTTTATTAACATGAGTAAAATGGGCTCTTTGCCGCGTTACAGGTAGAAGATGTTTACAGAATTTTTTTATACGCTTCGCCGGAGAAAAATTCCGGTCTCACTGACCGAGTGGATGACACTGATGGAAGCTCTTTCAAAGGGCTGTATTTCGGACCTTGATGAATTTTACTACCTGGCCAGAGCCATTCTGGTTAAAAATGAAGCCTATTTTGATGACTACGATATCGCTTTCCAGGAATATTTCACGGGAATTGAGGTACCTCTCGAAATTTCGACTCAGGTCCATGACTGGCTCAAGGATATTATCGATACAATAGCGCGTAATGCAGAGGAAAATGACCGTTTCTCTAAAATGAACCTGGAAGAACTGCTTAAAGAACTGGAAAAGAGGCTCAAGGAGCAGACTGAGCAGCATGATGGTGGTAATTACTGGATCGGCCGCGGAGGCACTTCTCCGTTCGGCCATTCCGGAATAAGTCCTCAGGGGATTCGTATCGGCGGTGAGAGTCACGGGAGGCACGCTGTTAAAATTGCCCAGGAAAGACATTTCCGCAACTATCGCAGCGACCTTACCCTGGATGTCCGACAGGTTAAAGTCGCCCTGCGAAAATTGAGAAAATTGCAGCGCATCGGACAGCCCGATGAGCTGGATCTGGCAGGGACTATCGACGCCACGGCGAAAAACTACGGAGACCTGTCCGTTATCTGGCGCCGCAGCCGTAAAAATTCAGTCAAATTACTTCTGCTGATGGATGTCGGCGGTTCAATGGAACCGTTTGCCAGACTTTGTAGCCAGCTTTTTTCCGCTGCTCATTCCAGCGGTCATTTCAAGGATTTCCAGTTTTATTACTTTCATAATTGTATCTACCACCGGCTTTACCGCGACATAGAGAGAAGAGAAGGCATAAATACACAGTATATTCTGAATACCCTGGATGCCAGCTATTATGTGATGCTGGTTGGGGATGCCCGCATGGGGCCGTGGGAACTGATATCACCCAGGGGCTCAATTGATTTTTACGAGAGTGATGAGACTCCCGGAATAGAATGGCTCAAGCGCATTGCCAGGCATTTTAACCACTGCGTCTGGCTTAACCCGGAGGAACGGGTCTTTTATGATAATACTACGGTCCAGTTGATCTCTAAAGTATTTCCGATGTACGCTCTGACCCTGGATGGTCTGGACTTAGGGCTGAAACAGTTGGTCGTGAAAAAATAGGATCAGACTGAAGGAAAGTCGCCAGATTCACGTCTTTGTTTGTCACATTAAGTTTGCGACGGATTTTTTCACGGTGGCGGTTTACCGTAGCTTCTGATATCCCTCGCATCTGGGCAATCTCTTTGGTACGCAAACCGGAACGGATCAGGTTGCAAATGGCAACCTCGGTAGGCGTTAATGAATTATAAGAGGAAGAGAGCTGGCTGACAAATGGTGAAGTGATCTCTTCCAGACTATGTTGCAACATTTCGACGTATTTTCTCTGGATTGGAGATAATTGTATGGAAAAGGCCTGCAGAACGGGCTTCAGGACCTTTTCCACATTGGTTTTAATATCCCGGCGGATCTCCTGTTTTTCCTGCTCGATTCTGGAAAGGACGATGCGTAGCGCGGTATTGGACTCCTGCAAAGCTTTACGTTCCAGGGTTAATTGCTGGTTGGCTTCTTGAAGGTCAAGTTCCGCACTGATCCGGGTAGCAGTGGTGCCAATCTGTTCGGCGACGGCATCCAGTAAAGCTCGCTCCTCTTTCATGAAAGGACCTTCATCAGACGGAGGACACTCCTCCAAGTAAAATATCGCCACTTCCCCTACGGTTTCGTGAAACATATAAATCTGAGAAGATTGCCTCCAGGAGGTGACCTTATACTTGTCGCCGGTGTATGTTTTTCCTTTGAATAGTATCCGGGCGCAAGTAACGTCCGGATACTGCCAGGAGTAAGGCAGAAAATTAACCAGTTCTTGCAGCAAGTGCTCTAACGAATGTATGTTGCGGTCGGCGAGCTGAGAAATTCCGTAGAGGCAGTTTAATTCCTTGATACGTTCGCGAAGAGATCTTTCGACTTTATCCGGGTCGCTCTCATTAGAAAACGGAATTCGCCATAACCTCGCGAGTTCCTTTGAAGCAAAATTGGGGTTTCTTCCGAAGATTACCGGTTCAGTCATGATTACTTACTACTCTTTTTACTCCAGATTGCCTATATATTATAGGCAATCTATGCATATTTATTCCGTATTAACTTTCCTGATAATATCAAGTAATTTAATAATTATCAAGTATTTATTTCGATCGGAGGAGGTCAAAATGGTTCTCCAGCAGCTCGATCAAATTTTGGAAGGGCGGCGAAGCCAGCCTAATCAGCTCATCGAAGTGCTTCAGGATATACAGCAGAAAAGCGGTTATATTTCCAAATTCGATATGCAGGTTGTATCCCAGAGTCTGGGAGTTCCGCAAATCGAGGTATACCGCGTAGCTTCCTTTTATAAGGCCTTTCACTTGAAACCTTCCGGTAAGATCGTTCTTACCATGTGTATGGGAACAGCCTGTCACGTACGCAACTCGCAACTCCTAATCGACCAGGCGACGTCTCAGCTCGGAATTAAACCCGGTGAAATTACTCCGGACGGACTATTTTCCATTGAGCCTGTAAATTGCCTGGGTGCTTGCGCTCTGGGGCCTATTGTCAAGGAAAACGAAATCTACCACCATCATATGACGCCAGGTAAACTCCGCAAATTGATTGAGACCATTCGCCAAAGGGAAACGGAGGGTAATTAATATGACCAGGTTGAATAGTTTCCGTGAATTGGAACATCTAAGAGAAAAGATTCGTGAACAACGGAAAAATATGACTAAAACCGTCATGATCTGCGGAGGGACCGGCTGCCAGGCGTCCCGTTCACAGAACGTTATTGATGCTGTCAGAAAAGAACTCACTAAGCAAAACCAGGATGCGAATGTTAGGTTATGTGTGACCGGTTGCCACGGTTTTTGCGAACAAGGCCCGGTCATGATTTTTGAGCCGGGTAATATTTTCTATTGCCATGTTTCGCCGGAGGATGCCTTCGAGATTGTTGCTCTGACCGTCGGTAAGGGAGAAGTGATAGATCGGCTGCTTTATGTTGATCCGATCTCCGGAGAAAAATACCGGACGCAGAAGGAGATACCGTTCTACCGTTCTCAGGACAGGCAAATAATGTCCCAGAACCTCATGGTTGATCCAGCGGCGATTGAAGATTATATCGTTGCAGGGGGGTATTCAGCATTAGCCAGAGTCCTCCAAGGTGTTAAGCCGGATGAAATTATTAAAGAGATCAAACTTTCAGGGCTCCGAGGGCGTGGTGGAGGCGGGTTCCCCACCGGGCGGAAATGGGCGGAATGCCGTGAAGCGCCCGGCGACGAGAAATATGTCATCTGCAATGCGGATGAGGGTGACCCCGGAGCCTATATGGACCGGTGCGTTCTTGAAGGGAACCCCCATCTGGTGTTGGAAGGTATGATGATTGGCGCATTTGCGGTCGGAGCTCAGAAGGGATATGTCTACGTCCGAAATGAATATCCTCTAGCCGTAAAAAATACACGAATAGCTATTGAACAGGCCCGAGAGCTGGGCTTATTCGGAAATAATATTCTAGGTTCATCCTTCTCGTTCGATGTCGACGTAGCACGGGGAGGTGGGGCTTTCGTATGTGGGGAGTCGTCTGCTTTGATGGCCTCGGTTGAAGGTAAAGTCGGCGAACCTCGTCCAAAGGATGTTCACGCCGTCGAGGATGGCCTGTATCACAAGCCCACCGTGCTGAATAATGTCGAGACCTGGGCCAATGTTCCGGCAATCATGTTGAATGGCTCATCATGGTTTGGTTCCAAAGGCACAAAAGGAAGCAAAGGTACGAAAATTTTAGCTCTTACCGGTCGTATTAAGCATACCGGCCTTGTTGAAGTAGAGATGGGCATTCCTATTCACACCGTCGTCTATGATATCGGCGGCGGAGCGGCTAACGGAAACGCTGTGAAAGCGGTGCAGATCGGTGGACCTTCAGGCGGCTGCCTGCCAAAAGAAAAATTCAATCTACCCATAGATTATGATGTTCTGTCTAACGCTGGTTCAATGGTCGGTTCGGGCGGCATGGTGGTCA
>DEUU01000288.1:12309-16266 GCA_002362735.1 Dehalococcoidia bacterium UBA3254 | reverse complement strand
GAGCCCCAGACACAATAAAGATCACTGGTGGTGATGGTGCTCATCGAACTCCAGATGGTACCGTCGTAGTGCAGGATCAAGCCGGATTCCCCCACTGCGAAAATATCGCTGCTGCCAGACCCCCAGACACAATAGAGATCACTGGTGGTGATGGTGCTCATCGAACTCCAGATAGAACCGTCGTAGTGCAGGATAGTCCCAGATTCCCCAACTGCAAAAACATCCCTGCTTTTTGTGCCCCAGCCACTATTAATGTCCTTCGTAGTACCGCTGCTCATCGAACTCCAGATGGCGAGGTTTCCGGCAAACACCGGTAAACACGCCAGGAAGGTCAATGCCAGAGTGATAAGTACCAAAACGGCTATTTTCTGTGCCTTGCTTATTGCCATATCACACCCTTTCCGAGGATAACGAATAGAATCTTTTCACCGTCTATGATTTTAGCAAAACTGCGAAGTAATAGATACTCATAATTCTATGCTTCAATAAATCCAGCCTGACACAACACATTGAAATGATTGGTGTATAGGTGCTATCATGTGCTTTGATTGAGACTAAAACCGATGACTCTGTATAGTTCATTTTTTAGTTGGATATTAAAGGCTAATATGAAGAGATTATTTCTACTCATAATTTTGGTGTTTTGTTTCGGTATTACCTGTCCTGGGCTGGCACAGGCAGCTTCGGAAAATACTAATAACGTGAAAGAGTTAAATTTTGTTTTTCTTCACGGCCTTAACAGCAATTCCAGTGCTTTTCAACTTCTTGAAGATTCTATCACAGATCAGATGCCAGCCAATATTATAAACTATGAATACGACCACCCGGACATCACAGTCCATACTGACACTTTAACGAGATCCTACCCGAATAATGTGGATATTGATACCTGGGCTCACAATATCGCTGAGGACATCAACAAGCATTTCGCCGGCAAAAAAAACCTGGTATTAATTGGACATAGTATGGGGGGTAAGACAGCCCTGTACGCCGTATCCCATAATATCGGCAATTTGGGCGACAAAGTGGCCATGGTAGTAACCATCAATAGCCCTATTAAGAGTCTGGTAAATTATTATTACGTTGGTGGAGATACCGCGCTGGATTATTGGGGGGCTCAAAAGTTAATTTCCAACCAGGGAGCACTGGAGTCCTTAATCAATTACGATAGCTCTCAAGATGGGAAACGGGTCAGTACCAATAAACACTGGTTGGCTTTCGTTTCGGCCGAATCTTCTCCTCTTAGCAGTCAATTTGATGTTAGTGGTATCGACCCTCTGCCCAGAGACATGGATGACTCCATTGTACCGATTTCCTGCCAATATTCTGACGGAGCAGATGTGGTCTATTACGGACAGTACGAACATGGCGATTTCACAAAAATAAACGACGTGTCGAATTATATGGCGGACCAAATACTGCGCTATATCTTCGGAGGAAGTGTAGATTGCTCCATTTTGGCTAGAGCTGGCTCTTTCGAACATAAAGCCGGTCTTTTCCCCGGCACAGATCATTGGCAGGACCTGGTTGGCGGGGTCCTGGTCAATAGCGGTACCTTGATACATAAAAATGATTCCTACCTGAAATGGCAGAATTGGCAAGATATAGTTGGGGAATATTCTGCCGGGGATAGTCGGAGCAGTTACCAGATTACTCAAAAGCGCTCTTTCCCAATACTTACGGGCCTCAAGTTAGCCAGTTGGGTCAGCCCTGATGATATACAGGACAGCCGGATCTCCTTGAGTACCATGGCTGCCCCGGGGAGCAGTATACAGGTAGATTGGAGTGTATATGAACAGGGCTTACTCCCTTCGGGAATTAAGCGAGACTATTATGAAGTTGAACTGAATACCGGCTCCCAATTAACCAGCATTGGACAGGTGGCCTGGGCAACAGACGACCCGCGAGATATCAGGCTGCAGATACAGTCGCAGGCTCAAAGACCTTTCCGCTGGTTCAAAGCTCAATGGAGAGTTTACTTTAAAGAAACCCATCAGAGGAAAGTGATCAACGAACTTCCAGCAGTAACAATATCGAAATAACGTACCGAACTTCAGCCAGGATCATGCTCTCAATTCGGCTCGTTTTTTGGCCAGACCCATTAAAACCTCACGGGTTACTACGCCGATCGTGTGTTCGGCTTCCTGGACAGGGATAATGTCGATTCTGCGCTGGTCCATTTCCTCAATTAGAGTGTCCGCCATTTGTCTGGGATGAGCAATCATGGTCTGATCATATGGAGTCATAATGTCACCCAGGCTGGTATTGTACCAGCGTTTCCCGGGAACCGATTTTATCCGGTTCACGGTCAGAATTCCTTTTATTTGAGTACCATCCACTACTATTATGTAATGCCAGTTTTTTCCCAAAATATGCTCCCTGACCACCTGTCCGATATTCATTTGCGAAGGTATTTCCGGATATTCTCTGGTCATAATGTCCTGGGCCTGGATACCCTGCAATTCCCTCAGTGTCTTTATTTTACGGCGAGTATCCCCGGCGGCAATTAGTATTATCCATCCTACCAAAATCATCGCCAGGCTAACCACCCACTGCTGAGTGATGATGAATACCAGGACGCTGGAAAACATCAGGAATAAGCCCGTAGCCCATCCGATCAAACTGGCTGTATACGTGGCTTTATAATAATCGCCCGTTGACCTCCATAGAATCATCCTTAAAATTTGACCGCCATCTAGAGGGAAGGCTGGAATAAAGTGCAGCAGGAAAATCAGAAAGTAAATATAAGCCAGCCATTGTGCTACTCCAGCTGCCATCAAGTTGTCGGAGTTGATAAACGTGGCGTACAAACCATAGAAGACTACGACTATGACCAGATTGGATAAAAATCTGGCTAAATACAGTAGTGATAGGTGAGTCGAAACGATTCTATTACTATTCTCCTGATACATTCCTCCAAAAACAAACAAAGTTATTTTCTTGATCGTGATTTCTTTACGGAAGGTAGCCGCATTGAGTATAAACTCACGGATGGTTACAGATACTAAAAATACAAGGGAAACAACTATACCAAGAATTATCCTCTGCCATAAAGGATAATTCTCGGTAAACTGAGTAGTTACGACTGCCGTTACCAGCGCAAATACCAGAATCCAAGTATAATGTACTCTAATACTCAAAATCTTACCTAAAAATTATTCAAATTCCAGAATCACGACTTCCCAATACTTAAACGCTTTAGATAGGCAAATTATACACCCCTGAGTGTTGGTCAACAACACGGTAAGCTAAATTGTGATTTTATCGTAATATCTAATGGATTAAGTCAGAGCGGTAAGTTTACCATCTCCAAAAAGTCTTATTGGGTTATGTCATTTCGACACACCTTTATGCTAGGATTCTCTTCAGTTATTTTAGTTAATAGTCCCCATTCAAATACATATCCTGTATCCACTAAAACATGCTGGGATTAAAATTATTTCCAGGGTTGCATCATTGCTTCTAGCGGATATTGCGGTCAATATAGTTATCCGCGGTCTACAACTGTTTGGAATACTACCTCCTGCATCTTAGCGTAAATCAATCCTGGCAAACCATCTCACCTTAACCTTTCTGCAGGATAAGTTCCATGACATTCTGAGACCAGGTCGTGAATGTTGCAAAGGTTTGATTTCTCCTTTGTCCTGGAAAGAAATTTCTTTTTGATTCTGGTTTTTCTATTTAGCCGAATCCGCAATATACTGAAATAGAGATGGGTCTTGGATGCATGGACTGTATAATATTTATTCCCCTCTCAACAAGGAAAAATGGATAAAATAAGCAATACTAAACAGAATAGACTGGCTTTTGAGAAAAGTCCGTATCTGCTACAACACAGAGAAAACCCGGTCGACTGGTACCCATGGGGACCTGAGGCATTTGAAAAAGCTAAAATAGAAAACAAGCCTATCTTTCTATCGATTGGATATTCGACCTGCCACTGGTGCCATGTCATGG
>DEUU01000288.1:0-12062 GCA_002362735.1 Dehalococcoidia bacterium UBA3254 | reverse complement strand
GGTGCCATGTCATGGCGCATGAATCTTTTGAGGATCCGTTTGTGGCCCGTCTTATGAATGATGCCTTCATCTCTATAAAAGTAGACCGCGAGGAACGTCCTGAAATCGATATGTTTTACATGACAGTCTGCCAGAATCTGACAGGCAGCGGAGGATGGCCGCTTAGTATTATTATGACACCGGATAAACAGCCGTTTTTTGCCGGTACTTACATTCCAAAGGAGACCCGGTTTGGACGGTTAGGGATGATAGATCTTATACCCCGCATCAAGGAAATATGGGTAACACGGCGAGCGGAAGTCTTGAATTCAGCGAACCAGATAACGTTTACTTTGCAACAGACCTCTCAACCAATACCTGGTGAGCAAGACCTGGGTGAAACGGTGTTGCATCTCGCCTTTAATGAGCTTAGCAAACATTTCGATATTGAATACGGCGGTTTTGGAAGAGCTCCAAAATTTCCGACGCCACATAATCTGCTCTTTTTGCTGAGGTATTGGAAACGGACTGATAACAGTAATGCCCTTGAGATGGTGGAAAAAACCCTTCAGAAGATGAGGTCAGGCGGCATTTATGACCAGATTGGATTCGGTTTCCATCGCTATTCTACAGACCAATTTTGGCTCGTACCCCATTTCGAGAAAATGCTCTATGATCAAGCTCTACTGGCTATAGCATATTTAGAAACCTATCAGGCAACAGGCAAACAGGAATATGCTGGAACGGCGCGTGAAATATTTACGTATGTCTTGCGTGACATGACCGCTCCGGCAGGAGGTTTCTATTCCGCTGAAGACGCTGATAGCGAAGGTCAAGAGGGGAAGTTTTATCTTTGGTCGCTTGACGAAATCAAGCAAGTCCTCGGACCGGGTGAACTGGAGTTATTCTTAAAGATATTCAATGTGAAAGAGAATGGTAACTTTACCCATGAGGCATCAGCTGAAAGTAATAGAAGCAATATTCTTCACATGACCGGATCATTGGAGGAAATTGCAGATGAATCTGGTCTGTCTCTACCCGAACTCCACGAACATTTAATCGCAATCACAGGTAAACTATTTTCTTACAGGGATAAACGAATACATCCATTCCGAGACGATAAAATCTTAACAGATTGGAACGGCCTCATGGTCGCTGCTTTAGCCAGAGGTGCCCGGATTTTAAATGAACCCACTTACGTTGATGCAGCACAACATGCCATCGATTTCATCATGAAAAATATGCTCAGCAGGGACGGACGGCTTGTACATCGTTACCGGGATGGAGAAGCCGCAATTCCGGCTCATCTGGACGACTATGCTTTTTTAATTTATGGACTGGTGGAAATGTATGAAACCACCTTCGACACCTGTTATCTCAAAAAAGGGCTTTCATTAAATGCTCTTCTTTTAGAGCATTTCTGGGATAACCATAACGGCGGGTTTTACTTTACCGCGGACGATGGTGAACGACTTCCTCTTCGGCAGAAAGAGATTTACGATGGAGCTGTCCCTTCCGGTAATTCGGTAGCAATGCTAAATCTTCTGCGTTTAGGACGGATTACAGCCAGTCCGGAATTAGAAAAAAGAGCTGCCCAAATCGGGAGTGCTTTCCCCGATATCCTGAAATCCCCTTCTTCTCATACCCAGCTATTAGTGGCTGTCGATTTTGCTACTGGTCCATCTTATGAGGTAGTTATTGCAGGAGATTCGAAGGCAGGAGACACCAGGGAAATGCTATTTGCAATTAACCGGGAATACATACCGAATAAAGTGCTGATCCTGCTCCCTGAAGAAATGAACTCCCCGGAGATTACATTTATTGCCCCATATATCAGGCAGAATAAAAGTATTAACAATAAAGCGACGGCCTATGTCTGTATTAATTACAATTGCAAGCTCCCAACTACGGATATTACCAGGATGCTTCAATTGTTCAATCAAAAAGGCTGATCCGGCAGAAGAGACGCTGGCGTTTCTTACTGTACCATCTTGATGCTAGCTTTATCCGGAATACTATCCTGTCGGAAAATGATGAGATTCTCTTCCGGCAGGCTTTTATTTATGCCACTTTACTTAAATCCATGCCTGCAATCCCAATTCCTCTAACGGTAGACATCCATTGTTCTCCGGTCAACGTCCCCGAAGCCAGATTCGGAAAGATTTTGAATGGAAATAAAGTTTGCTCTTCCAGGGTTATGTAAACATCCTCGCCCGGAGCCGTATGTACTGCCCAGCCCTTCCTGAATAAAGCCAGAGTTAATGCCGCCCCGATCAGATGATAGCCATAGTTCAATCGCTGCTGCAATGACAATTCAAATAACCCCATTATTTTCGATTCAAATTTTGGTAGATTCCGAACCAGTTCAGGCAGGTCTTCCGGCTTCACTCCTTCCAGTGCCAATTTTTGCTGTTTAATACTGGACTCCCAGCTTGGAATATAAAAAAGTTCTACCAAATCATCCCAGCTGGCAGGAGTCAAATGCTCTATATGGGCTATTTTAGAGATTCTTTCCAGAAGATCTATCTCAATTTGCGGAATATTGTTTATAAGAGAAATAGCCGGAGGGTCACCGGGCGTTTCGGTAATGATAGGCTGGGCGTGAATAGCGGCGATCCGTTCAAACAGCAAGGGATGGCTGTCAAAAGGATTTTGCTGGGATTGGCTGGTCTCATTCTCGATAGTCTGGTTGACCTTCCAGGTGATCGTTTTAGACTGCAAAAAGCGACCAAAACCATCGGCGAGAGGTGGCATATATCCGGCTCTAAACACAGGGACAACTTCATTCATCCAGTAAGCTACCCATACCGGAGCCGCACCCTGAATTTTTTGTAAAGCGTTTGCCATCGTTTGAGGATCTGTAATGTGGGCTGCTACAGCATCCGCCGAAAGCTCCTGCTGCCGGGAGACGGATTGGGTAATCCTTAAAAACATCATCGCGTAGCCTCTGTAAGGCAATTGGAGAATGGAAAGTCCTCTTAATCCCCAAAGAGTGCTAATGATGGTTGCCCGGGTCTTGAAAATCCACGGCCCCAGCTTGATATCACCGCCACAGTAGTGGCCGAACTCATGAGCCAGGACCGCTCTGAACTGGGAGACAGTCAATACTTTCAGTAAAGGGAGGCCAATGACCATGATGCGGCGGTTTTTATAAAGACTCGTCCGGCCCATCTGACTCACCGCGGCGTTCAGATCCGGAATGATATATACTTCGGTCGGCATTTCCTGGCCGGTGGATTTAGCTATTGAACTCAGCTCGCTAAATAAACGGGGCTGTTGATCGGGAGTCAGGAGGGAGCCAGACTGAACAAACTTTTCCATACGCGGAAAGATCGACCAGATTGTCAACATCGCGCCAATGAAGCAGATAATCGATAAATAGATGCTGAAAGCGCCTTCAGATATCTGAAAATAAATCAGGAATAATAAGCCTCCTGCAACGGCAAGCGCCAGGACGTAAAAACCAATCATCAGCATCAGGGCCATTATCGCCTGATGCGCTAACGAACGAGAATGAGATTTAGACATAATCCTTCTTCCGGGAATTTAATCGCACTCTATGATAGAATCGATCAGCCGGCGATGGTACCATAGGCCAAAGTTTATGTTTTCTATCTCCATTTTAATTCGAGTTTAGAAAGATTTTATCCGCCGATTGCATAGCTGCTTTTACTGCTTTTCCGTATCGCAATCTACCTATGATGCATATCTTTTGGTTTACAAGTCTTTTACTTTGAGGCATTTCAAAAAATTCAGAAATAAGCATTACTCAAGTATGCCGTCATATAATTATGTCTAAGTAATTAGCTGGACCTATACGGTGTCGACACAGAGCTTAGCTTATTCCAGAGTGGTAAATATCTCGCCACAATGAAACCTAAAGAATTTTTGTGGCGATTACTCTTCCCAAACGAAAAGGAAAAAACAAGAGGGACCTTCTACGGCAACCTTCAGCGTTATTTTCGAAAAGCTGGGTGAAAGCGGCAGAAGCAATAGGTATTTTAGCTAACGATTATCCAAATCTATGATCATTTTCTTCATCTGCTTGCCGTTTTATCTCGTTTTCAGCGGCTCTCAAGGCTTCCTCATCATCGATTAGCTGATCATCACGATCAATGCGGGAATCGATGGCTACATTACTAACATCAGCATAGAAATCCCGTTCGCAATCCAGGCATCGGCAGGTCAAATGACGTTGGCCTCTCCACGTTCTGATATAATTAGCTTGATCACCACCATGATGAGTGATGACGATTGTTTTTGTACTCAGACAAAACGTACAGGCAATGTCCGATTGCTCGGGAATTTTATCCTTATTTTTTTGCTTAAATGGCCACATTTCATTAATATTGTAACGCTTATTGGAGGATAAGAAAATGAAAGTACCCTATCAAGGCAGACAGGTTGAAGCAGAATCTGTCGATTTCATGACTCGGAAAGAGGACTTTAACGAGTATCAACTAGCCGATGGAAAGATAATCAAAATCAAGATGGTTGTTACCCGCATCGTTAGACTTGTAGGCGAGGTAACTCCAGATGGCATTCCGGTATACCTTATCCAGAGCCAAAATGTAGTCGCCCCAATTGAGTAGGATGAACGAATACTATGAAAGCGTCGTGACAGCTTACCCTAAATGGTAAAAAAATACCCTTTTTCGTAGGTTACCTGCGACCTGTCGTTCCCTTGCGGGCTGGCTGTAGCACCTTTAAGGATTAAAGGTTGCCTGGTGGATCATAAGGCCAGTTCCCTACCCACCCTTCATGACAGTTTCAAGTCATACGACTTTCGCCTTACAACTTGATACTATCAATATATCCCAGGGCGAATAAGTTCGCATCCGCCTAAATACCTATTTTCGGTAAGAAGAAACCACGATATATAATACGCTGGTTAGAACGTAGAATCGAAGGTCATCCAGAGTGGTGGAGATTACGACGTTTAAATGTCTAGAAACAGATTTTTTTATATATTCAAAGATCTTACTTAATGTATTCGATAGCAAGCATACGATTACAAATAGGGCAAACTTGATTATGCCCTGGTGATCCGTCGGAATTTCCACTCTGGATGATTGCTCTTGCAGTTGTATATCCGTCTTCAATTTCTACTCGAATATAATGTCCATTTGGACACCTTATCGTCCTTTTTGGCAAATTAATACTCCAAACTAACAAATTTTTTGGTCACAGCAGAATTAGCCGCTCCCTTCATATCCTAACATCTTAACACAGATAAAAATATTCTCCTAACATCTGTAATAGATGGACCATTAATAAAGAACTTTTATATCAAATATTCGGGTTGGCTGGAAGGAGAGCAAGACCAGAGTTAGGAAAAGGTGGCAGAAGCGATCGGAAACTAAAGCTCTAATTTTAAATATTGACATCCCATTAAGTCAGAGAGAAAGGTTCGCCGGATAATAAAATCGCCCCGAAATTTAGTCGGGGCGATGACAGATATTCCCAAAGTGTATAATAATTAATAATGCTCTGTGTCACATACAGAGCACTGATGAAGCGTATAGCGCTTATCAGGTTTACCTGATGGGTTAGAAGTGGTCTGAACTTTATCATCAGAAATCCAATCAAGACTGTACATTGTCTTCATTGAATTTGTTCTGGATTCAGATATTCTTTCGCCCGCGTGAACCAGATAGTCTAAAAACTTACTCATGTTATTACCTCCTCAAAGGTTATCCTTTTTAATATCTTTAACATATAAATCGTATCATGATAATCTTATTACGTAAATACCTGGAGATAATAACACCAGGGGGAGCGCAGGCTCAAAATGTTTGAAAAAATGGGTCGGTAGTACTAAAATACTCCTCTAACAATAATTAGAATTGTCATCCAGGACTCAGACGATGCAACATATATAAACAGACGTATAATGCTAATTAAATCTAAAAGAATCTGGCAAACTAAGCTATTGCGACCACAACAAAGAATGGTTATAATAGGAAATACTTATTCGTACATGAGCTAATAGGCCTCTATCGATAGAATAGAGGTCTATTATAAGCAAATTTTTGTTCGTGTTCGATTGGTTCATTGTATTGATAAGACCTTTGTTGAGAAAAAGAAGCTGCCAATGCAGGAAACACCGATAAAAAAGCAAACTTCGAAAGCAACCATTGGTTGTCTGATTACTTTCGGAGTGATACTTGTGGCAATTATTATTGGTTTCATCTCCTTTTTCAAGCTGGGAAAGATTTAGAAGCAAATTTGAACGCCTCATTGAAGTTTTATGATAAGAGGCTGTTTGAACTCGCCGAGAGTATGCCTAACCGTGCTATTGGGAAACGCAGCGAACAGTTGACGAAATCCCCCGTCCAGCCCTGGACAGTCAGAATTATCAGGATGAATATGACTTCAACCGTCAAAACAAGCTAAGATTGGCTCGTTTCTCCATCCCCTGTCAGGCAGAGGATCATTAATATGTCCAGCACATTATTAAATTAATAATAATTTCATACCTGATAGATCTTGTTGTTTGAAATTCTACTGCTTTTTCAAAAGTTGCCAATTTAAATTCGAGCCAATGTTGGGGTTGAAGCTCGAATTGTCGGCGACAATATATTCACCATTAGCGTTAGTCCAGGCATTATCATAGCCGGACGGCAATTCCACTTCCTTTTGTCCAATCGGATCATAATAGGAATCAACACCTCGAACATACTGGTCAAAGTTTTTCGCAATTTTATCATTAACTACCTGCTGTTCATTATAGGATGCTGTCATTTCACTGCTGATCTGGTCGCTGGTTTGTGCCAAAATCCGGCTGAATTCACCCGCACTCTGGATTTTCTGAATTTGATTTTTGATCAGATACGCCACAACCTGATTGAATTTGTTAAACCACTGGGGATTTAATTTGGCAGATTGAGATATCGTCGCGAATATTTTGGAACTGGCATCCAGCTTCCCTTTTTCTGCGCTAAAGGAACAGATATTGGTGACTCCCCAATTGGTATTAGTGCTTGTACCGCCTAATCCCTGGATGGGAATATAGACTGCTTCAACTTTACAGTATAGCTGGTCTTCAATAGACTTACCGGCTTTCTGGTATTCAACTCTCATCTGACCGCCTTTGATAGAAGTTTTTAAAGGATTTTGTTGAGAGGAAGACTGGCCCACATCCGGGGTAACCTGTTGATTTACGAGCTTTAGACCTGTGACATCGCCCCGGTACCTGGGAAGGATAAACTTATTGAAGGCTTCTCCGGGTTCCACCAGCGGGGAGACTTCACTGCCAAAATATTTTGATCCTGCCGGAAATAATTGCAGCAACCCCTGATTGTTCGTCCAGAAAAGCGAAAAGCTGGGAAAAAGTTCGAAAACTTCAGTTCCTTGTGGATTTATGACCCGGAAACTCACCGTGGCCGGCATGATCGGATTATCCAGTATCCAACTTACTCCTCCGGTAACATTCCAATCAACAGGAACAAGCATGCTGATTGCTTCGGTTCCTGTACCCTGTTGGTCGATAACATTGGTGGTTTTAAGCCGGGTGATGTTGCCCTGAAAAGAAGTGGTTTGTTGAGTGGCAGCAGACGGTTTTACAGTTGAAGAAGTTGTAGTTGAAAATGCAGGTATCTGGCTCGTGGTAAGTGATTGGATAGGAGCAGTCGTTCTTTCGGGTGTGGTCGATGAACCCTGCTGGCTACAGCCGATCAGCGACAATAAGCAGATTACGAGAAAAACGAGAGGAGCTATCGCTCCCGGTTTGAGACTATGTCCAACAAACACAGTTTCCTCCTTGCTCAGAACGATATTGATATTACTTTCTTTTAACAGTCATATGTTACCATAACTATTTTCGTATCGCTAGAGGCAATTGCCGAACTCTGTTAACGGATGATACTGACTATGGGGTAAGGTCAATTCTGTGTAAAACTGTCCGAATTGTAACCGATGCAACCAATGTAAGTTACCATAAGGTTTACTTTTATCTGGGTGAAAGTTGGTGTTACGATCAAACAGCCGGTAACAGACACGTTAAGGGTAACCGGCATTATCTTTCTTATTATAAATGTGTCTAATGTACAAGATTACGATATTTTAAGTAGAAGTCTGACTTAACCAAATCTTCTCCGATATTAGCATCTATCAGACCTGGGGAAAGCAAGCTACGCGGGCAACAGTTTCGATAGAGATGGCCGCCACAGCTGCTCCATAATCCAGGTCAATGTTCTCCATAGTATCTTTGGTATCATGGTATCCGCTGCGGCTGATATCATAGTTTTCCATAAACAATACTACGGGTATGCCGCAATCTGAAAAAATTTGGCCGTCAGTATTAAAAAGGGAACTGCGGGGATCTTCATGGAGACGGATCTGTCCCTGCAATTGAATAAATTTGGCTATTGCTGGAATCTGAGTCCCGTCAGTGCTTCTCTGCCCCCTATCGCAATTATATCTTTCGGGACTCTGGTTCCATTTCTTGGCTTCCATATTCCAGAGAGCATTTGCGATATGCGCATGCCAGGCCAATCGAAGTGAAGCTCGGCCTTTGCCCGGAGAAATCTGAAACTCATCCAATTCACTTTCCCGGTTATGGCCTATCATATCCAAAACATATACTCCAGTTATACTGACTTTAGAAAGGTCTAAATACTTTCCTTCTATGAAGCGCAATTGAATATTTCTTTCCACAAGGGATTGAGCCAAATGCCTCGCGCCCATGCAGTCCGCAGGAAACTCTTCACCGGTAAGATTTACCAGCCAGATATCTCGCTCCAGACGCCCTTCCTTGCTCAGTTTTAGAAAGATATTGGCTGCCTGGAAGAGTGTCGCCGTGGCGGAATAATTGTCATCAGCCCCGGCAGCTGAAATACGAGCGCCGCACCCTCCACGGGACTTTTCATAAATATCCTCCATATAAGCCGTATCGTAGTGGTCCGCCATAATCACGGCTTCATTCCGGTTTTTGCCCGGAATAATTAAGAAAATATCCCTCTCAAAGGTATGTCCTTCCTGATTGTTTTTCCAGCCTCCGAAGACCGAAAGATCGAATTCCGTTTTCCAGCGGAAAGGCAATTCTCCAACTACTGCCCGGCCTTCCATCCCGGTATCTTTGATTGCCTGTTGATAGCGATTCTGGATATAATCACCAAGTATCTCAAGGTCACGTTGATGATGTTTAATTTGAGATAACGTGATTGGATCCTGAACACAGTCGGCATTATCCTTATTCACAAAATTGCTGCCGGATAACTTGTAGATATCCTTCCACCAGGCTTCTTCAAAGACCCGTGTAGCGGTAAACGAGTAAGTAATCGGCAGATTGGCAATATCTATCGGAGGTACTCCTGGCAAAAAGGTGTGGAGTCCGGTAACGGTTACCGGTTTCAAACAACTCTCCAGAATCTGAAGCAGCTTAACCCCTTCATCATGGTTCCTGGCTTTTTCAGGCAAGGCAGTCAGCCAGGCTTCCAGGGTCTGGCGTTCCGGTAACCGCAACACCTGACGAATGAAGCTCCGGGAGATTGGACGCTCTCCCCACCGTCTCCAGGTGTCCAGGAACCGGATGATATTTTTCGATGTCTGATGGCGGTAATGTTCTTTCAGGTGTTCAAAGTTATGTAAAGCCATCATATAGGGTTCTCGATGGGCGATTCTAGGCCAGAGCTCAACCGGGCAGGATAGATCAGTCTCTTCGGCCAAATAAGCCGTCATAAAGCCACTCATACCATCAAGCATCAGTTTCGCATTGCTGGAGGAAGCTGACCAATAGGCAATTAGGGGCCGTTGCCAGTAGACCACATTCTTGCCAACTCGCATCGCAGGAAAATGGAATCGGTAGCGAAAAGAACCGCCGGAAGCAACTATCCGGGCAGCTTTTTCGATTTGTTCCGGACTGGCCCGAGGCCCGTCCAGCAAAAGACGGGAATCTTCAGTCCAAAGCTGGCAATTCTTAGCCATCGGCTTCCCATAAAGACCCATAGTATCCAGCTGAATTCCAAAAAGAGTCCGGGGTATGGTTTCTTCAATCGTGCTCAAGACCAGCTCGTTCTCATAGCGACGGGCTCGGTCCCAGCGGCTGGTACGTTTATAAGAATTTAGCAAAAGTTTTTGCTGGACAACTGAGGAATTATAAACCTTTCCGGACTCAAAGAACCATCCGGACTGAGGGACTTTTATACCTTCGGGAGCTGCGTTGCGTGCTACCAGGCGCAGGAGGGGAAGCTGCATCGCCATAATATACTCGGAATGTAATTTAATATAGGATGGCATACCCCAGAAGACCAGGCTACCGGGGAAGGGCAAAAGCGTCAATTTACCAGAGAAATAGCGCTCCTGAACCGCGGTAGGCAACTGGCTGAATGGCCTGAAGGTCAGCAGATAGCTGATATCCTCCGATAAGGAGTCTTCATCAACAATAAATGGTTGAGTCCACGAAGGCAGGCTTTCTTGATGCCAGTAAGGAAACTGCGGATTGGCTTTAGATGGTAGAATCCGAAAACCTATTTTGCGGAGGTCCCCAGCATCTTTGCATTTCTGGTCATAAATCTCCGCGAGAAGCTTGATAATGAAAGAATAGCCTTCGGAAGCTGGAAGTTCGGTATCTGGGCTAGAGTAAAAGCTCTTCCAAAAGGCACGCTCCGGCCCCTGCTCACTACTGCCAAAAAAAGTCCAGCGGAGCCGGCCTTTGTCATCCTGGGTTAGAGACAGGGCTAAAGGCAGAAAGATAACATAACGTTCATGGGTCAATTTCCCAGCATTCCGCGCCAGCTCAGGAGGCCAGTAGGGATTATCCACTAGATTGCGCCCCATATGACCGGCGATCTTAAAGGCACTTTTACCCTGGCCTAGTTCAATTAGCTGACTTAATATCTGTTCCGCCAGGTTTGCCATACCCTGATGGAGCCCATATTCCTCTTCCACTTCGGTGATAAGCCAGCCATAAGGATCGTCATCCGAAAACAGCGAAACATCCGTTTCAGTGTAAGGGCGGCATCCCAGAAACGGCGGCGGAAGGAATTCCGAGTAGGCGTGGATGGTAAACCTTCCCTTCCTGGCAAACCAGGGATGTCCTTCAACCAGCTTTTTCCAACCCACGGAAGAGCAAGTAGCCATTTAATCTGGCCTCCAAAGTGTAGTACAAATATATCTAATGAATTCTGTGAACAGCTCTTCGTGAATGTTTATAAGTAATATATTACAGAGGATTGTATCAACATACCCAAAGGCTGTCAAACTCCGGTAAATCAATTTTTCAGTTTACTGAATAGTACTTCCCCGCTGCAAAGAGGCAATACCTGAAAACGGGTTACTCTTCAGGAAGCAGATTACTACTCCGCAATATTGAATCAACATTCATGACACCAGGTATGGAAGAGTTCCGGTGACTACCTTTTCTTCCTACAAAGTATTCCGCGTTTTTAGTGACCTGACCCCTGTAGTGGTACTAAAAATTGGGGAATATTACTCATTTATTTCCAGATGACCCTGGTCAGGATATTTATCTGCTCCCAGCATAACACTGGGTTGATTTGAGTTATCATATTTTCTGGTCAGCACTAGATAGTTGAATCTGGAAATATTTCCAATCCTTTTGGTTGGAAATCGTACTTCAACCGTTTTCCCTGTAACCTTATACTGTACGTCTGTGAAATGGCTCCCTGCCGTATCCGCAGTTAAAAACCCACCCGCTGAAGTCCTTTCCCCGTTTACATAGAAATTAATATAGTAGTCCGCTCCGGTGTCGTTGTACATCGTGTTAGTATTCCAACCGGTTTTGGCATTCAGGTCACTATCTATCATCAGATCCCATTCCATGAAAATATTCGAAGGGACAGAGGAAGGAATATTGTCATTCAAATTAATCGTCCAAACCCACATGTCTCCATCTTTAACCAATGAGTTTCCCAGGATATCCTGATAACCTTCCCCGGTTACATGTTTATTCTGGTTATCAAACAAATCATTAGCCGGATCGGAGGTTACCGTCGACACAGGCTGTGGAGGAGACGGAGGTTGTCCGGGTAATACTGTGCTGGAACTGCCTTCCGGAATTAATACTTCTACCCCCTGAGCAGTTATACTGATCTTACCTTCCAGGTTTTGAACCTGAGTTG
>DEUU01000121.1 GCA_002362735.1 Dehalococcoidia bacterium UBA3254 | reverse complement strand
TGAGCGATAATGGGTTTATCGTTATGGAATGCCGGCATACCAGTACCAGCCTTGACTGTGTTATAAGCGTTAATCAGCAGGTCATCAGATATCTTGGGATGGTACTTAATGGATAACGCCGGTTGGACTGTTCGCACCTCTCTTATGGATTCGAGCATCAAATGGGTTAAATCGTTGGTGGCATCCTTTCCCTTTTCGTCCGTGCCGGCTAACGAGATATTTTGCAGGAGCGTACCCCCCATTTGTCCGCCTCTGCCTGCCATAGAACTCATTGCTCGCAGGTTTGCTCTATCTCGTTCAAATTTGACCCACAGGGCTTCTAACAAACCCATGGCCTGGTCTCGGGTCAACCTACCTGCTTCTATATCTTGCTTATAATAGGGGTACAGGTCCTGGTCCAGTCTTTGGCCATAGCCCACCGAAATCGATTCGTAGACATGGGTGAGCATATGAATGAACCATATGGACTGTATCGCCTGCCAGAAAGTCTTGGCTGGCTTAGCCGGCACCTGAGCGCAGTTTTCAGCGATCTGCAGTAATTCCTGCTTCCTTTCGGGATCAGGTGTTTTCTCCGCCGTCTCCCTGGCCAGTTTGCTGTACCTTTGGGCCCAGGCTATGGCACCTTTACCTGAAATTATCATGGCATTGAGCATATCCTTCTGACGCAGGGCATCTTCCAGTTTGTTAGGTGGTAATTTGCCTAAGTCAAGCTCTGCGAGTCTGGCTTCCGCCATCCTTATTGCCCCTTCGAGTCCGATTGCGAGGATCATCTTGAGATCAGGTGCAGGACTGTTGATAGGCAATTGGTAGCCTGGCATTTCCAGTAACTTTAGACGGTCTAACGGACTTATCTGCTTTTTGACTTCATCCGGGAATAACGGAAACATCATATCTCTTAATGTTTGTCCATCCCAGAACTGATATATTTCCTCCAGTTCCTTCCATTCTTCAGGGGTAAGCATACTTTCGCTAACCGTGCTCTCCTTTAATGTCGCTAATGGTTGGAGTTCGACATAAAAAGGTAAATGAGATGGGTCTTTTCCCGAAGCGCCGACTATGATTTCGTGAGGCATGATGTAGATGGTCATCTTTTCCAGGTGGTTGGCGAGGGCTCTGGCAACTCTGATAGGCCTGGGTTCTCCCATTGTTTTCTTAAAAGATTCTGTCCAGTGTCTTGCCCTTTCGATACACGCCTTGGTCTCATCGGCATAATCTTCAATAAATTGATGATACTTACTATCCTTCTTCATGTTCTCGACACGCGTCGTAGCTACCATAGCATTACCTCCTGATTATTCTTCCTGATCCATATCCTATATGAATATCCTAACTGCACCTCTATTCTATTTTTATTTATTTTCATCAGTTCTGTCAATCGTATATTTGTCTCTGTATTCGATTATTGTTGTTATTTATTGAGATCATCTTAGCAAAATATACTAATTGCCAACGATAATAGTATTGACTACGTAATCTGATATGAAGTTGGAACTTAAGAATTGGCTTTTAGGATAATATCCGAGGGCGAATTATTTTATAAAAAAGTCTGATGCTTAAAATCGCCATGGGCATCTTCAGTGGAGAAGAGAAAGGAATGATGAATGCCTTTCACTCTTGGAATTTGTATAATTCCAGCTCTTTTCGCCGGAGTTTGGTTGTATGGCGGTTGTAAAGGCCTGAAATAGTTGTAATATATCAACCAGCCTTCAAGGATGAATTTAGCTTTCTCCTCTTCCCTGATATTTCGTATAACAATGGAGCGCTCATTGAGTGCTTGATTCCAGTTTTGGACCAGATCCGTCTCTTGATCTCCCAGGGGAGATTGTGTTTTTATCTCTCCTGGTAATGTTCCAAAGGCTAATTCTATTTCCTCAAGATATTCTATTTGCCGTTCGGCCAAAACTTGTTTGGGTAATTTATCGGCTCTTTCTTCAGCCTTGTCAATCAATGTTTTAAAATCGTTTCTGCTGCGTCTTCGAGATAAAACAGTAGCCAGCAAATAATCGGTATACATATCTTTAAGGTCTAAAATCCAGTATTTCCTTCCATTCAGTTTATGAGAAGTCTCGTATACCTTCCAGATATCCCCGGTTTGGGGATGATAGTTTTGGGCATTATCTATAATTTCCTGGTTAATACGAAATATCCAATAATAGACCGTTGAGGGTGAGGGATAGTCATTATACTCCTGAAGAAGGCTGCCACGGATAGCCTTAATTGAGATTCCATGAAAAAACATGCGCGCCGCCAAACTGATTTCTTCCGAAGAATATCTCATTCGGGGGAGGGCTTTATTATTAACAAACTTACGCTGGCAATCTTTGCACCACCAGTATTGTGCACGCTTAAAATGCCCGTATCGAATGACGTTTCTGGAACCGCAGTGTTTACATTCGGTCACTTCAGGTGAGAGCTTATCCTTTTGTTTTTCCATCTAGTTCAGATATTCCTCATGAACATGTCATTAATCCATGTCTCCGGATACAGGGCCAGTATATCATATAAACAAGATGGTTTGATCATTTCGGGAGTATTATACGGGGGTGCTTGGATATTTGATACCAGTGGTCATATTTACCCACTTCTTCTTCGGGCACCAGTCTTCTAAAACGTGGATTTTCCTTTAACTGCAGGGCAAATTTATGGAAATAAGTCAAA
>DEUU01000207.1 GCA_002362735.1 Dehalococcoidia bacterium UBA3254 | reverse complement strand
AAAAAGAAGTAGCCCGGAATATCGTTGCCCGTCCTGGCGATATGAGTATTCTGGCTATTAGCGTCCAGTTCTTCGGCAAACCCCAAATTATTGACTATGTGCCGGCCGGTAACTTTTATCCGCCACCTAAAGTAGATTCGGCGATTCTTAAAATCGACTTGTACCCGAAACCTCTCCTGAAAGTGACTGATGAAGCAAGCTTTTTCAAGGTCGTTAGAGCCGGATTTTGTGCGGCCCGCAAGCAAATCGCCAATTCACTGGCTCAAGGACTTGATATTTCGAAGTCGGAAGTTTTATCCTTATTGGAAAAGGCCGAAGTCTCACCCAGGAAACGTCCGGAAGACCTTACGCTGGAAGAATGGGCCTGTCTGGAACAATTATTTAGAGAGGCGCACATAATATGATTACCGCGACGGCTCCCGCCAAATTAAACCTGACCCTCGAAGTTCTAAAAAAACGACCGGACGGTTTTCACGAAATCCGGAGTGTAGTCCAGACCATCAGCTTTTGCGATAAGCTTAAGGTCTCTCCCGGACCGAGGCTGGAAATCAAGTGCAATCTTCCGGACTGGTCATCTTCTAAAAGCCTGATTACTAAAGCCATCAGCTTGCTGCAAAACAGCACCAGCACGAGGCAGGGTGCCGTTATTGAGATCGAAAAACGTATCCCCCTGAGTTCGGGTCTGGGGGGTGATAGCAGCGATACGGCTGCGGTCTTACGCGGTTTGAACCTTCTCTGGAATTTGAAACTTTCTTTACGCGACCTGATCAGCTATGCAGCCCAACTGGGATCCGATGTACCTTTATTTCTTTATGGAGGCACCGTTTTAATAGAGGGAAGAGGAGAAAAAATTCGGCCCCTGCATCCGATGCCCCATATGACAGTAATTCTGCTCCTGCCTTCTATACTTAAAGTTGAAAACAAAACCCAGCAAATGTATTCCCGACTGATTGTGCGTAACTATACCTCCGGAAAAGTCACTGAAGATTTCATCAGAATGTTAGACGGCCGGGCTGAAAAGCCAGGGATAGGGTTATTTAACGTTTTTGATGAAGCAGGATTTACTTTCTTTGCCGGTCTGAAAGAATACCGTAAAAAATTTATTGAAGCCGGCGCTGCGGATGTCCATCTGGCTGGCTCTGGTCCTGCTCTTTTCACCTTGCTTAGGGATGACGTTAAGGCGTATGATATCTTTAAACGCCTTCAGGGAATGGGGTTGGAGGCTTATCTGGCAGATTTTTAAAGACATATGGCGAATATCGAAAAATCTCGCAATAACAATTCATTCCGCGTCGTCCGCAAGGCAAAATACGGAACGGATAAATTCGTCCTGGTACAGAAATACAAAATTCACTACGTTGAAGCCGGCCAGGGCGATCCGATAATCCTGATTCCAGGTTCTTATAGCACCTACAGGACATGGAACCGTCTAATGCCTCTGCTTTCCAAAGAATACCGCCTTTTAGCACTCGACTATCTGGGAGTTGGCGACTCGGATAAACCCAAACAAGGATTCAATTACACTATCCAGGAGCAGACCGATATCATCGCTCAACTCGTCCGCCAGTTGAACCTGGGTCGTGTGACTCTAATCGGCGGATCTTACGGTGGGGCAATTGTTTTCGATTTTGCTGCCCGGTATCCGGACTTGACCCGAAAAATTGTGAGTATCGAAGGAGGGGTCATTAAGCCGGACAAGGAAAAGGGCGATTTCATGGAATATTGCCTTAAATTTCCGGTCATCGGAGATTTGTTCGTACAGGTAGCCAGGACCGGTGTGTTGAATAAACCCGTTGCCAAGGCCGTCACCGGAGAATGGTTCCCTAAGATGAGCCACGAAGACAGGCATGAAGTTTTGCAGCAGGTTGCTTCAAATGCCAGGACAGCCTCACGAATACCCTGGTACAGGATCTGTATCTCCCGGGAAACCTCGAAAAGTCTCGAGGAGGAGGCCAAAACTATTGTTTCTCCTGTTCTCTTTCTTTATGGGACAAAATCCAACTTTAAAGAAATCTTGCTGGAAAAAAACATTCAGTTTTTAACAAAATATCTTCCCCAGGCCTGGATTATCGCGTTGGAAGGCGGCATTCACGATTTGGCAGTCCAAAAACCTTCCGAAGTCGCAGACCTGATTTTGGAATTCTTACACCGCAAGCTAGAAATTGAGTAAGGAGAACCTGATGAAACCCAAACATGCAGGGAAGTTAATTTTGAAAGCTCTCTTTTTGATCTCAATCGTATTGATCGTGTTGGTTTCAGGATGCGCCACTTCCAATCCTGTTGCTCAGACGCCCCCAACAACTCTGCCCCCCGCGCAGACTATTCCGCCTACCACCCCGGTCTCAATTCCGGTTTCGACTCCGCCAGTCGCTACTTCGCCTGTCAGTACAACCGGATTACCTCCTACTTCTAATCCGGTAACTCCTCCTCCCACCCTGACAACTCCTCTTACTCCGGCCACTCCCCCTTCCCCCACCTCCATTCCAACGCCGACACCAGCTGCGGTTTATACCCCTTCGGCTACGCCTTTTAAGCCCACCGGGACATTGGCGGACTTATTCCAATACGCACTTGACCTTATCAACCAGGACCGCAAGGCTGGGGGTTTAAACCCGGTCGTTTTAAATTACAATGCCGCTGCCCAGGAACATGCGAAAGATATGGTTGCCAATCACTTTATCGCTCACTGGGGTACTGACGGACTGAAGCCTTATATGCGATATACGACGTACGGTGGTTTGAATTACGAAGATGAAAACAGCGCTTATTATGCCTCAAGCGCCTCTTTATCAGATATAAAAACACGCCTTCAATCCCTGGAAAAAACGATGATGACCGATGACGCTGGTTCTAACTGGGCTCACCGTGACAACATCCTGAACAAATGGCATAAAAAGGTCAATATCGGGATTGCTTATGACAGCAACAGCATGGCGCTGGTGCAGCAGTTTGAAGGAGACTATGTTGAATTCTTTCAACCGCCGTCTTTGAAAGGCACTATTCTTTCCTTAAGCGGGAGGATCAATCAACCGGATATCAAATTAAATAACTTCGCGATCAATTACGATCCTGCTCCTCAGCCTCTCACCGGTCCCCAGCTTAATGATCCCAACAGTCCGTATCATCGCTACGGGCTAACCGAAATCATCGGTCAGGTTTTCCCGCCGCCGCCACCAGGGGCGTCTTATAATAATTTACAGCCCAATTCCGTGATTGCTACTCAAGGGAGTTTCGACTCGTCCGGCCAATTCTCCATTGAAGCTAACATTGCTTCTCTGCTCACGCACGGCCCCGGTATCTATACGGTCTGCCTTGTAGGAGTAGTCGGCGGAGAGGCCCGCCCGTGGACTAACTATTCCATTTTGGTGAAATAGAATTGGCGGCTTTTATTTTTTCGCGACGGGCTTTTTCTTCCCGATCCGGGTGTAATACTTTTCAGGAATTTTCGCCGGGTCCTTATAAAACGTGAAATGGCAGCTTTCTTTTCCTATCGGATCGCTTACGGCCAGAACAAAATTGAAGTTGCCGGAGTGTTCGATATCCAGCGCTGCCATGACCGGGCAATGCACGCAATACATCGGGAAGTCTTTCTGCCCGAAAGTGATGCGGTGGGATTCCTTCACTCTGGAGAGACCAGCTTCGTACCCGCCCATGTTTATTAATCTCGCTCCAGAACCGCAAGGCTGCATCGTGATGCTGATGGTGTCATCATTTTCTTCAACGATGATGGGCTGCAGATGCCCTCGCATTCCCGCTAACATATGCAGTACCCTCGAACGGATATCCGTCTTTTCGGATGGTTTAAAAACCAGATGCGCTTCAATGGTATGAGCTTCTCTCTCCGCTTTTTCCAG
>DEUU01000444.1 GCA_002362735.1 Dehalococcoidia bacterium UBA3254 | reverse complement strand
CTGTATTTTATGACCGAAACGGCTTTATGTTTATTCCGCTCTTCTCGAATTAGCAAACCTTCGTTGTTATATTCATATTTCTCTACCCAATTTGAATCTCCGGAAGGAAACACGGTGTGCTTTTCCACCAATCTACCGTTCTGATCATACAAATTAATATATTTTGTGGTGGAGAACATTGAGTCTTGATCTGCCAGATTTTGTTTCTCTAGCGGATTGCCGCGATCATCAAATTTGGTAATGATTTGAAAATCCATAGAGTTATCCGTGAGCTGACTTAATTTATTATCTTTATATTCGTAGATAAGGTTCTGTTTCCTGTTTCCTTCTACCGTCTCAACCACGACCCCCAGCAAATTTTGATCATCATCATAGGTGTAGTAGCTGATATTCGATAATTCATTATTGGAATCGTAATGAAAGATCTCAGATATTTTATGGTCGCTATTATATTTCCAGGTATACTTATAATCTAAAATTTCTTTACCGTTTTCATCGAATAAATAGCTTTTCAATGAATACTCTTTGACAGTTCCGGAAAACGGGAGTTTTGCATCCATTTAATTCTCTATCCTCTCTACTTCATCAAGCTCAAATATTTTTTTGCGTAGTCCATCTTAATTTACCACGTCAATTTTTCACTCGTCAATTTAACAGATGGATCAGCTTCGATAGTTGAACATGGTCCAGATTCATGAAGAGCCAAAGAGGTTGAATGGCAGTAACCTTTAGAGTTGATTTACGCGGGAGAATATTTCAAGAGTCAGTCTAACCATCTCGACTTTATTTCCTGGATTGCCTCAATATATTGAGAGAAGCCGGTGGGTTTACAAATGAAATCGTTGGCGCCCCGTTTGTAGCTTTCAGTCTTATCACGATCCTCTATAGAAGATGTCAAGACTATCACCGGTATCTCTCTGGTTCTGTTATCCGCCCGGATTTCCTTAAGTACATCCAGCCCGCTGACAAATGGGAGCTTCAGGTCCAGCAGAATAATAGTCGGATTTTCGCCGGAAGCACGGTCGGTATACTTACCCTCACAAAAAAGTAAATCCAGGGCTTCCTGACCATCACATGCCACTACTAATTTATTGGCAACATGGCCTTTTTTCAAAGCCATCTCGGTCAAAGTGACATCATCCGGATTATCTTCTACCAGGAGTATGTATTTCTCAGTCATTTTATATTAGTATACTTATCCTAAAGTAAAATAAAAAGTTGTCCCTTTACCAATTTCGGAATCAGCCCAGATCTCTCCCCCGTGTCTCCGGATAACTCTCTGGACCGTAGCCAGACCGATGCCGGTACCCGGGAATTCCTTATTGGTATGCAGGCGCTGGAAAGGTTGAAAGAGCTTATCAGCGTATTTCATATCGAAGCCAATCCCGTTATCTTTGATAAAATAGACCAGTCTCGTTTCCTGGCGGCTGACCCCGAATTCTATTTTGGTGTTAAGACACTGGCTCGAGTATTTCCAGGAATTCTCCAGTAGATTGCTCAATAATATCTGCAAGAGCGCTTTGTCCCCGTTAACTATGATATCGGATGCAATAATAAATTCTGCTTGACGGACAGGTTGAGAAACCTTTAGCTCATCTGCAATAGACTTAGCCATTTCGCTAAGGTTCACTTCGTTCCTTCGCATATCTGCACGAGTAATACGGGATAACTTCAGAATATCTTCGGTAAGGCGGGACATAGTCTGACTGGCTTTCCTGATCCGGTTCAAATAGTCTTTACCCGTCTCATCCAGCTTATCCCCGTAGTCCATGATTACCATTTCACTGAAGCCGTCCAGGGTTCTCAGAGGCGTCCTCAAGTCATGAGATACCGAATAGCTGAAGGCTTCCAGTTCCTTATTAGCCGTTTCGAGGTCAGCAGCATATTTTTTCAGATCCTCTTCTGCCTTCTTGCGATCGCTAATATCTATGAATGCTCCCAATAAAGCAAGCTTACCTTCAAAAATTATGGGCCGGGTTGAGCATAAACCCCAGAATGTACTTCCGTCCCTCCTTTTCAACTTAACTTCATACTCGGCTTTATTATCATTTTGCTTAAGTAAATTGAGAATGCGTTCTCTATCGGAAATATCTTCATAAATATCTGGCGACTGAAGGTTGAGAAGTTCGTCCGGACTATAGCCGAAGGCTTTTTCGTAGGCCGGGTTAACGAACAGGAACTTCCCTTCGGACATTGAAACTACGCCGAATCCTACAGGAGAAGCTGCCGCCAGAGTCTTGAACCGCTCTTCACTCTCTTTTAAAGCTTCTTCTGCCCTTCTTTGTTCGGTAATTTCGCTCCCGAGGACGGTAATTCCTTCCCCGGAAGGGAAAGCCGCCATTGAATAAACGGCGCAGGTATATTTACCACCCACTTCAAACCTTCGCACTTCACGTTTATCCATTGCAGCGCGGAAATTTTCCTCTAAAATTGTACCCAGATGTTTAGGAAACATTTGCCAGATGTTATTCCCAACGAAGTCTTCAGGCTCCTTACCTATTCGCGAGGTAAAATTCTTGCTGGCATAGACAAAATTACACTGTCGATCGAGAACGTAAAAGTCTTCCTGTATGCTGTCCAAAATCTGATTAATTCTCTGATTAGTGCCTTCCAGCCTTTCTTCCACCTTCTTGCGCTCAGTAATATCCTGGACGATCCCTGCCATTCGATGCGGCGTTCCACCTTTATCCAGTTGATGGCGACCGATAGCCCAAATCCAGCGAATGGCACCGTCGGTCCGCCGGATGCGGCATTCGAAATTCCAGTCCCCTCCTGTCTCTATAGAATGACTGAATCTAGAATTAACTCCATCCCGGTCTTCCGGCACAACGTGTTCCAGAAACATCTCGTATGTCCACTGCGGCAATAATTCGTTGTAGCCGAAAATACGGTCATGCTCCAGAGAGCGCACAGCAGTATGGTCTACCAGGTCAAGATCCCACGTACCCGTGTGGCTGCTTTCCAGGGCGAAGCGTAATCGTTCCTCACTGGCTTTCAATTTGTCCTCAGCTCGATTAAGTAAACCAGCCAAAACCTCATCTGAACTTACATGTTGTTGCCTGGCGTCCCTTAACACAACCAGAGCGGCAAAGAAGAGAAATATCCCCGCCACAATTTGCGAACCTCTACCGACCCAATTCAGGGGAGTACCGGTAGCGGACTGCAGCAGAATTCCAATCATTCCCAGAGCCGTCAAAATTAGACCCAGAGAATACCAGTAGAAGAAACTTGATCTGGATTGATGATAGTGCCAGAAGTAAATTAATCCTGATATTAAAAAGAAGACCGACGCTAGTCCCACCACAATTTGACGCACCGGAGTGCCGCCGAGACCCTGAATGAAGAAGGGAGGGAATATTTGCTGTATGCTAAGTATTATCAGCAAAGCCAAAAGAGCGAGCGAGGCCAGATAAACCTGCAGCAAACTGGAATACCTGCGACGCTGCTTAACCTGATTGGAAATTTGATTTACCAGAAAAAAAGCTCCCAACAAATGCAGGTAACCAGCTAGAAACGAACCGGTATTGTGGGCAGTTACATAAATATTAGTGGGGAAAAATTCACTGGCTGAGGTACTGAACATATTGGTAAGCGCAAAGGTCAGAGTACCAATCCCCATCCAGAGCGCGGCCCAAATTCCATTTTTAAGAAAGGCTCTTCCCGCCATCCAGGATACGAGTATCCCGGGAATGCCGACAAAGAATATAAACAGTCCTAAAAGAAGGTAGGGACCATCAAAACTAGCTTGAATATCGAGCAAATTAAGCACTACGGTCAGAACGATTAAAATTATGACGAGGCCCAGAGCCGGGGCCTTTAACTTCTCCAGAAAGTTCGCCGCTTTGTTGGGAAAATGTATGCTCTTTCTTTCGGCTGGCTTCGGCATATTCTACACTCACCAATCTAATTGAATAATGCACGGGTTTTAGTTATGTCTAAAGATTCAGTTTATTCTACTATTTAACGCAATAACGGTCAAAAGGGAGAAGATGGTGAATGAGATAAAGAATTATGAGGAATCGCCATTGCATTTGCTGTTTTCCGTGAAGCGCTGTTTTTAATGCATGGAGTATTTGATCCGATTGCTGTAAAAACAATTTGAAAACAATGATCCCGCAGCTCTCAGTAGCTGCGGGATCATGAAAAAAGTGGGTTGATTATGTACCGGTAATGGGATGTTTATAATGGAAAGGCAC
>DEUU01000203.1:3070-3540 GCA_002362735.1 Dehalococcoidia bacterium UBA3254 | reverse complement strand
TATATCGCAATGATCACTATCGCCGTAAATGCCATGCTTATCTCGATTAACCGGAAAGTACGGAACGCCGGCAGCGGTTGTCCGTTGTCATAACCGATGATAGGGAAAAATATCTGGGTTATCGCCGGCAGCAAATAAATTAGTAATAACCAGGGACTGCGGCGCAACCAGGCCCGCTCTTCCGGTAGAATGAGGAAGAAATGTACCAGCAGCCAGGGTCCGGTTATCATCGCCGGGATTGCTATTTCCATTGCTAAAGGTACTGCTCTATTTGCTGCAGCGTTTGTGATTAAGGCCAGCGTAAATATCGGGCCGCATAGGAAAAGGATCAGGGCGGCCTGGTGCCCGGGTTTTTTCAGGTATACATAAAATCCCACCGTACAGAAGATTATCGAAATCACCAGGTAAACGCTTTGTTCGATGATCGAACCGGGGACGGTGGAGTAACTCCTGATATCGGCTCTTTTTTC
>DEUU01000203.1:0-2782 GCA_002362735.1 Dehalococcoidia bacterium UBA3254 | reverse complement strand
TGCCGAAGACTATTCCTGTCTTCTCGTACTTTTCCAGAAAGGTTGCCGCTGGTTGCTCATTTACGGAGGTTGGTATATCACCCGCTCGTACCCCGCACCGGTAGGCCAGGCCATTGGGGTCGACCATCGTCGCTTCCCATTCTTGGTCTTTAAATGTGAGGACCACCGCCATCGGTGCACGTTCGATGCTGCTGATAAAAAAGAAAAGTGAGAGGATCAAGACCAGGGCTGTGCCCGCAAATAAGGTCCCGTTTAATAATCGTCTCTGCATGGTATTTTTGTTTATCGAATTCTTCTTGAAACCGGTTAAGTTGCCTTAATTATTAGTCAAGCAATTCCTTGAGTTGTTGTGTATTCACTCCACCTTCCTCAACGGCAGCTAAGGCATCAACCGCCGCCTGCTTATACATTTCTATTTTCACTGTGGCATAATAAATGGCGCCCGTCCTGAAAAAGATGTCTTTTATCTCTACCGGGTCCGCCGCTGCCCCGGTATACTTCCTGTACGTTGCCGTTAAGCGGCTTAAGTCTTCTCCTTCTGTTTGCGTCAAACCGTAGATTACCGGCAGCGTTATTTTGCGTTTAACGATATCGATGCCTTCTGCGATGCCTTTGATATCGTTGGCGATCTGTATAGCCATGCCGAGGTTGTAGCCGAATCGGGCGAAGGCTTTTATCTTCATTTCGTCGTCTATCGCCAGGTACGCCCCGGCATAACAGGCACACTCTATCTGTGAAGCTGATTTCATCCCTGCGATGCTGAGATAGTCTTCCTCGGTTATTACCGTCCCTGGAGATATTCTCAAGTCCCGGTGTTGGCCTGTACAGGTGTGGCAGTGAAAGGAATTTATTTTGTCTATGATGTGCACGATTTTATGGTCGGGGATGCCTCTAGCCTGTAAATCGGTGATTGCCTTCTCCGACAGGATCAGCATCGTCGTGGCAATGTTGGTAGCAATTGGCAGCCCCCACTCCAAATACAAAGCCCTGGCTGTATCCTGGTCTTCGATATCGTCGAATAGTTCTGCGGCCGCTTTGGAAAAATGCAAAGCGGCCGCTACCGGGACTGCCGGTTCGTATTCCCCGGAGACGGATTCACATACTATCAAAGGCAATAACAGCCATGGCCGGCTTCCTTTGTTTTCCCTCCCGGATAACCGGCCGGTCGTCCGGGCCAGAGCTTCCTTGATGAATTGAGCTAATTCGGCTGTCTCGGGCAAAGCAGCTAAGTTGGCCTCGATCTCTTTTTTTACAAGTTCACTCTGTGATTCCTGCGACATTTGCGTAAATAAACCTCGGCCACGGGTTACATCCAGTAATCAAGCGCTTCTATCGTACTTTCTACGCTGGCTGAACTGCTGGTTGCCAGCCCCAAATTCGTATTCGCCGCTAAAACAGCCCTTTTTTCCGGTTCGCTCAATGAATACCGGGCCAGTACATTTTCAGGATTAGTTCGGAATTCTTGCTTGGTCTTTTCATCCCTGAAGGCCTCCTTGATCAGTTCCTGTAATGCTTTCGATGCCATTTTTCACTCCTTACCATTTTTATTTTTACCGGATTTTGTCTCCGGTGTTGCCGCGCCGTATTACCAACCCGGTTATTTTGCATTCAGGTACGTATTTATCACGGTGATGATTTCCTGGCTGGTGAATGGTTTCTTGATCACCCCGAAAGGGCCGATCGATAGGGCTTTCATCATCAGGTCGCTGTCCGGATATCCGGTGATTATCGTCACCGGTAGATCGGGCTTGATTTCCCTTATCTGCTTGAAAAATTCGGCACCGTCGAAGCCGGGCATCTTAAGGTCGAGGAAGACCAGGTTATAACTTCTTTCCTTCGCTAACTCAAATCCTCTTAAGGAATCGTTGGTAATGGTTACCGTATGTCCCAGTTCTTCCAGGGTCTCTTTAAATAAGGCCCCGATCGTTTCCTCATCGTCAACCACCAGGATGTTTGCTTGTCTGCCGGTGGTATTTTGCTTCAGCCAGTCATCGATCATCGTCTTATCAAACCGGTACTGATGCCCGACTTTGGTCGCTGGTATGCGCCGCCTCTCCAGCAGCCGGTATACCGTCTTTTTCGTCACCCTTAAATATTCGGCTACTTCTTCCAGCGTCATTAGTTCAAGCAATCTATCTTTCCCCCTTCTCTGGACGGGTAGCGTTCTTTCCTTTGCTAACTTGTATGAATACACTGGACCATATCTATGGGGATGTCTCTAAAAAATGATCTCGTGCAACTGATATTCACCTGTCCCGTATATCCATTACCCGAATAAAGTCGATTATTGACCTGTCTGGGCAGAATTGTCTAGTATAGTACACTTCTTATTGGAAGATGTCAATACGTACTTTTGCTATATAGTTGGTTATTCGGAAAAGGCTTTTTACCCCTTGACAATACTGAACACCCGTGCTATGATATCGGAACTTCTGTTTTCCCGGCTGATTTGTGTAATATAAGTAAGATTAGCGAGGTGTTGGTTTGATAAATACATTTTTGTCACTCCACACCCGACTCGATCGGGCGTCCAGATGTTCGTTTATAGTCCTGGTTCTAGATTCCGCCAACACGATGTTGGAACCTTCTTGGGAATGAGATGTTTCGTAACCTTTCTATATATTTAATAGTTTATACTTGGGATTTACTTAGGATTTTGAGCTTGGGATTTGGAATTTTCGTCTTTAGTATCAATCCGTGCCTGAGATTGTTTCTTCAAAATCCAAATTTTAGCCTCAGGTTGTTCCGCGACGGACTTCGGGTCACCGAAGTCAGCCCTCTC
>DEUU01000427.1:923-2801 GCA_002362735.1 Dehalococcoidia bacterium UBA3254 | reverse complement strand
AGTGCAACCAGTTCTGAAGTACCAACTACAACACCATCGGCCCCCAAAGCGATAGCCTTGGCAATGTCATGAAGTGTCCGCAATCCTCCGCTAACGATGAGGGTGACCTTATCACGAATGCCTTCCTGTTCCAGGAAGCGATGGACTTTTACGATAGCATATTCAATCGGCATGGCGATGTTCTTTTTGGCTATGTCAGGTGCGGCACCAGTACCGCCGTATCCGCCGTCGAGATGCACTATATGAGTACCGGCAGAATAGCTGCCCACAGCAACCATATCCACGTCGTTAGGTGTCGATACTTTGGTGGCAATCAAAGCTCGCCGGTTGATATGTTTTATCCAATCTATGTGTTTCTGGTGATCTTCGATTGAGTAAACGCTATGAAACGGGAAGGGTGAAAAGAGAGAAATACCAAGGACTGTTTCACGCATCTTGGCAACTGCCGGGGTAACTTTATCGGCCAACAGGTGGCCTCCCAAGCCTGGTTTGGCTCCCTGAGCGTACTTGAATTCAACAATGCGGACTCGTTGAATCGTTTCTTCACGAACGCCAAAAAGACCGGTAGCTATCTGGGTGATAACATGGTCATCGTAGGCCTTCATACGTTCCATGTAACCGCCCTCACCGGTACAGGTAAAGGTATTAAAAGCGGTAGCTGCCCGCGCTTTCGAGAGCTGAACAACGTTGCTGACGGAACCAAAGGACATGCCGCCGCCATACCATGGGACATCGATCTTCACCTGCGGCCGGCCATCATTCCGTCGGTTGAGCTCAATACTGGTATCTATCTCATCATCCCGTAATTCAACAGGTGGTTTTTCGGGAAATCTGAAACGCAAGCGGTCAAATCCCCCCCCTGAGGCTCCGGTCTCATAGCTGTAGCCGTATTCAGGTGATGGTGGTTCCCCGGTTTCTGCCATCTTCCAGGTAGTCATTATCATATCCGATGTCCAGCGATAGTCACCCATTGCCTTCAGCATAGGATTCTCAACCATTTTGAGTGCTTTATTCGGGCATAGGTCGATACAATAATGGTCTGTCTTCTGGCAGGAGGGACCCACGCAAACGTTCAGATGGGGGGCCGAAAATAATTTGTACCCTGGCTTCAAAACGTGCACACCATAGGGGCAAACTTGGGCACATTTACCACAGAGGTTACAATTACTATCCCGGCGAATGATATATTTAGCTATCTCATTACGATAGCGTGGAGGTACCGGCCTTACTTCACGAGACACCTCAGCCTTTGGTACCAGCATCTTAATCGTATTTTCAGGCAGGATTTCTTTAAGCCCTGATTCTTTTGCCAAAGATCCTTCCAAAGGTCTCCTCCTCGAGGTCTTCAAAGAATAATGCACGACCAGTCTCACCACGCAGACGGCGGGCTTCCCGCATGCCCATTGCTCCCATAACCTCAATCAACTGATCATGCCAAACGGCAATTAAATTCGTCATACGCCCAACACCATATTTGGCGCTGATATTCTCAATCTTTGCCGGACAGGCAAAACCATCTCGGCAGCTTTTGCAAAAACGGCATTCAAGACCGATTAATAACGGCATATTTATTGTTATTAAATCTGCACCGCAAATAATTTCTTTTGCCATATGTTCTGCCAGAGCCATACCACCACTTGCTATAAGAGTAATTTCATCCCGGATACCGTCTTTTACAAGAGAAGTATGGATGTACCGTGTCATATCTTTTATAAATTTAGGTTTCTCTACCCCTACCTGATTGCCGTTTATGTCGGACACAATGTGTATCGCTTCGACTATGGGATTATGAGCAAGTTCTATTGCCCTCTGCTCACCGAAAGAGTCCAAATCAACTCTCACTGCGACAACCAGGTCAGGATTCACGGCCTTGATTTC
>DEUU01000427.1:0-571 GCA_002362735.1 Dehalococcoidia bacterium UBA3254 | reverse complement strand
GTGTCTTTTCCAAGATAGAAGATTATGTTTGATAAATATTTTTCTTTATACGCCTCCAGGGGATCCCGCTGTTCCCAATCAACGATCATCATGGTGTTGGTTTTAACAGCAACAGCCAACAACATTGGCATGAGATTGGAAAACTGGTATTTCATGGGGAACATATCTATTATTATGGGAATCGGCAGGTCTACGAGAGGTGACAATGTGGTAGTCAGCTTGTTATTTTCAAATGAAAGTAATTTTGGTTTTCTTCCGATATCGACGGAAGTGCTGATGTACTCTCGCCCATGAATTCCATCGCGGGTTGGTCGGACAATTTCCGACATATCAGTCCACATGGAATCAAAACCGGAACCTGTAAACTTGCCTCGGTAACCGGCACCAGAAACTGGAATACCGGCTGTTTCCGCCTGATTCCATGTAGTCAGAATAATGTCAGGCGTATAATAACCGTTACCCATACTTTCGTATTCGGGATTCGCACTCAGAGCCAGTATGCCTTTCGTACATTTTTGCACGCACGAGAAACAGCCCATACATTCAAAAAACATGCTGTTAAATTCATCCA
>DEUU01000449.1:359-6315 GCA_002362735.1 Dehalococcoidia bacterium UBA3254 | reverse complement strand
CACTTTTGTAATACTATTATAACACTTCATGTCAAGTAGATGAACGTATATGTCTGGCACAATGTGTAAAATACCTAGTAGCGGTCAATTTTCCAAAAATACAGGGGGCTTGATAATGATTATGTTAAGAAATTAAGCTGACTTCTAGCCCTTCCCGGGTTTAATGATCATAACAGGAACGGGACTGGCTCGCCGTACTTTATGAGCCGTGCTGCCGAAAATCCAGCGGGCAATTCCGGAGTGGCCACGACTGGCCATGATAATGAGGTCAACTTGATTTTTCACGGCATAATCAACGATTTCTTTGGGAGCTCTTCCTAGCGTGGAATCAGAACTGACCTTAACCCCGGCTTTCTTCAATCTTTGTTCTGCGTCAACCAGGGAGAGCCGACATTGATGTTGAATGTGGGCTGTTTCCTGTTTGATATGCTCTTCCCAATGTTTCTCGGAGGATGCCGGATAGTCCGCCAGGACAACCGGAGGCTCGCAGACATGCAACAATATTACTTCAGCAGTCTGGGATTCCTTAGCCGCTTGTTCAACGTGAGGCAAGACACATTCATCCAGGTCCGAGTCATCCAGAGGCACTAATATTTTTCGATACATTAGTTAACGCCTTAGTATAAAGGCACACCCGGTTTTCCGGGTGTGCCGCAAGTAAATGCTATTTTTTCTTCTTGGGTTCTTCGATTTTTTCGAACTTATCTTTAGTGCATCCGCAAACGCCGCAAATAAATTTGGCTGGTAATTTCTCAAAAGGTACGCCACGCGGGACTTCATTTGCCGCATCGCCAAATCTGGGGTCATAGATCCAGCCACAGCCGGTACATTTATATCGCACATTTTCTGCCATCGCTCTTCTCCTTTTGCACTTTAGTTAATAGGTATTATAGCAAGAATTTGCGATATTTGACTAGAGCGGCGATTCCTTGATCTCTCCATTTATTTTAATGGTCACTTCCTTAAAGGTAACTGCCTTGCCGCTGTTAGCAATCGCTGTTCTGGCAAGATAAGCCAATCCGGAGCAGCAGGGCACTTCCATATGGACTACGCTGAGACTTTTAATGTTGGACTTTTTGATAATCCCGGTCAGCTTTTCCAGATGCGCTTCAGCATCGTCAAGCTTGGGACAGCCTACGAGCACCGCATGATCTTTCAGGAAGTCCTGGTGCAGATTGGGGTAAGCAAATGGAACGCAATCGGCAATAAGGACGACATCGGCATCCTCAAGGAATTTGGCCCCCGGCGGGACCAGAGCAAGCTGAACTGGCCAGTGTGTCAGCATGGGTTCCTGCCGGGCATCCTTTGATGACCCAGTCGCAATAGCCGCTTTCTCGACCTCGCGGACAGCCGCCCCGGCGCAAGCGCAAGGAGTACTACGGACTGCCTTTTGCCTTTCCTCAAGATGATCTCTGACGGCTTTCTCGTCAAAATCCTCAGCTTCTTTTTCAATAATTTTTAAAGCTCCTTCGGGGCACTCTCTCAAGCAGGCTGCCAGTCCATCGCAATATTTTTCCTTGACCAACCTGGCTTTACCGTTCACCAGCGCCAGCGCTCCTTCGGCGCAGGAATCTATACAGATCCCGCACCCGGTACACTTCTCTTCATTTATCTGAATGATTTTTCTGATCGTTTTAACAGTCATAATTTTCCTCCTTTAGATAATTTTCAGTTAGAATTTACTCGCTTTTATGTTTAAACTCAGACCGAGATATTCCTCCCTGGTCAGCGAAAATCCGGCATGACACTGCTTTGCTCCAGCATGACAGGAAAAGGATAACCGGAACCTGGCCAGTTCTGAATCAATTAATTTTCTTCTTTCTCTTGAATTTGTTTCCACCGTTCTTCGCCCAAACACTCACGGGCTCTAGAACACCATTCGATACAGGAAGGCATCTTCTCCCGGTAGACATATGTACTACATTTCCGACATTTAATCTGGGTCTCATCGGAAAAAATCTCCACCTCGGTGCCACAGCCAGGGCACTTAATTAAAAAGACCTTCAAATTTCTGCCATCTTGACCGGGACAATGGCTAACCACAGATCTCCTCCTGTATCAGGATCGTATAATTCCATTTTATGCCAGTAATAAGAGGCTTTCTATGATACAGATCATAAAAGAGACAGGAAAAATTCAAATCACTTCGCGTTCAATATTGTTTGTGAAAATTTGATTCTGGACTGATTCAGAAGGCCAGGGTACCGGCTCTGCCAGAAAAGCAGGCTCGCTCTGTTACTGAACATAAATCGCTCAAACAACCGAGATAAAATTCAGGATGACGTTTATCCGGGTTTAAGCCGGTAACAAAATTCCCAGAACCCGGTACGCAATACCACCCAGGAGGAGAGCCAGAACGATTTCAGCCAGCACCATTAACACGGTCATTTTCAACCCGGTCGCTCTCCAGAGCACTGCAATAGTCGAGATACAGGGTATGTAGAGCATAATGACGATGGAGAAAACGACCATTTGTAGAGGGGAAATGATGGAAATAATGGAAGCCCCCCCGGCGAAAGCGATCAAAAGTGCCAGATTAGCTTCTTTTCGCAGAATCCCAAAGATCAGTAATACTCCGGTAAAAGCCGGGAGACCCAACCAGGTTACAGTCAAAGGAGTCAGCGCACTGGTGACATAATTCAGAATATTGAATACCTGGAGAGACTCTATCACCAGGCTGCCCGCGACAATCAGGGGTACGCCTAAAGTCAGAAATTCCTTAAATCTGTTCCAGGCCTGTCTCCAGACAACTTTCAAAGAAGGCATCCGGTATTCTGGAATCTCCATGATAATTCCCGGAGATGTACTGCGACTGAGCCTGTTTAAAAGCAGACCAAGACAGAAAATCAATATAAACTGAAAAGCAAGCAGTCCTACCGCCCACTGCCAGCCGACGAAAGCCCCTACCAGTCCCAGGACCACAGAAGTCCGGGCAGAACAGGGAACGATCGTAGTTAAGAAAGTGGCAATCAGTCTATCCCGTTTATTGTCCATAATCTGACAGCCAAGGCAAGCTGGAACGTTGCAACCTAAAGCCATGATGATGGGAAGGCTCGCTTGACCATGCAAACCAATCAGGTGAAAAGGCCTATCCATAAGAAAAGCGATCCGGGGAAGATAGCCGCTTTCCCCTAGGAAACCCAGGATCAGGAAAAATGGCAGGATGAAGCCGAGCGCAACTGAAAGAGCAGCATAGAAACCCACTACTCCTCCACTCCAAAATATTTCAGCGATGACACCGGTAGCCTGTGGATTTAGCCTTTCGAATAACCCGGTGATGATACCGGTCAACCAGCCGCCAAAAAAAGAGATGAAGACCAAAATTGCAACCATGACGGCAAAAAATAGCAAATAGCCTAAAATTGGATGCAAGCTGATGTTTTCCAATCTGGCAGTAGGATTAACAGCCGGTTCTGTCCCGATACTAATCTCCCGGGCGATTCTGGCAGCCAGAGCGTACCTTTCTGAGATGATTACCGCGGCGCTGTCTTCTCCATGAATGGCGGAAATTTCCGCGGCTAATTTTTGAGAAAGGCGCACAGGCTCCGAATTGGCTTTTTCCAGTTCCTCCCTGATTCCGGCATCACCTTCAAGTAATTTTATCGCCAGCCACCGCGGTGGATACTTAAGCGCAATTCCGGAGAAGGCATCCGTTATTTTAGCAATGCGGCTTTCTACCTCCGGTCCATATTTAAGATCTTCAAAGTCGGGTAGGTCCTCTTTTCCGCCGATTAAACTCAGCGCCGCATCCACCAGTTCGTGGATTCCAATACCTTTGATCGCCAAGGTGCTGACAACCGGGTAACCCAGGATTTTTCCCATTAACTCATGATCGATGTGGATGTGTTTCTTTTTTGCAATATCGGCAAAATTTAAAGCGATTATGACCGGCGCCCCCATTTCTCTCAACTGAAGGGTAAAATAGAGGTTGCGCTCTAAAGAAGTGGCGTCTACAACATTGATAACCACGTCCGGATGCCGGGTCAAGATATATTCCCGGGTAACCTGTTCTTCCGGCGAATAAGTCGAAAAAGAATAAATCCCGGGAAGATCAACGATCTTGATCTGTCTCCGGTGGTGCAATAAAGAACCTTCCCTGATGCCAACGGTCTTTCCCGCCCAGTTACCGGTTTCCTGAACCAACCCGGTTAGCTGATTAAAGATCGCGCTCTTCCCCACGTTGGCATTTCCCGCCAGAGCAATGGTTAAGGTTTTCTCCTCAACGTCGCTCCCGGAATTTCCGGCAGGTAAGATGGTCTCTGTCAAAATTCGAGCTTCAAGATTCATTCGCCAGCCTTTCGACAAAAACATTCCCGGCAATCTCGTCACCGAGGGCCAGCTTGCACCCTCTAACATTAATCTCCATGGGGCCTCTTAAAGGGGCTATCCGGTTGACGCAAATCCTGGTTCCCGGCGTGAGTCCCAGATCCATTAACCGCCGAAGGGCTTTTTTATCACCCCGAATAAAAGCAATGGTCGCAGCCTGGCGTTCCTTCAGTCCCGATAATGCCGTCACGTTGGTTTTCCTTTTACCGATATCTTCCAGGTTATCGCCTTCCCATTTATGACATTCATCACAGGTTGAAAAGCTAAGATTACAGGGCGGGATGGCATTCTCATCATCCGGACATTTATCCGGCGCTTTTAAATTTTTACAGAGGGCCCGTTCTGTTTCATCCGAAAGGACATGCTCCATAGCGCACGCTTCCTGGTGGACCTTTTTATTATCCACTTGCAAAATGTCATGCAAAAACCTTTCCAGTAATCGGTGTTTACGGGTCATTTTTTCGGCTATTTCAAAACCGCGGGCGGTTAAAGTCGCCCCTTGATAGGGCGAATAATTAACGTACAAGTTATCTGCCAGTTTCTTTAGCATCTCGGTAACGCTGGCCGGAGCAATATTAAGGCGCTTTGAAATATCAGATGTGCTGGCAGCCTTGCCATCCTGCGTCAAAGTATATAAAGCTTCAAGGTATTCTTCAGAACTAGTACTCATTTTGCGGCTCCTCTTTTAGGGATACCTAACATTTAGGCGCACCTAAATAATATCAGAAATCCTTATTTCAAGTCAAATTTGTAACATGAAGGTAACATCGGCGAAATATTATTGAAATATTCAGGCACTAGAATCTTAGTGAGATAGGGGAAGTCACAGGTAATAAGTATACGTTTTACATTATTCGTTTCGGAAAAGGGCTAGCTTCAAGATTCAGAGTAGATGTTGGATGCATACTTAAAATATTACTTCTGACTGCGGATTCAGACTTTATTAACTGGAGGTAATTAATATGTCCGCGATCGATACCGGAAACACTGCCTGGATGCTGATTTCAACAGCTCTGGTAATGCTCATGACCCCGGGACTGGCTTTCTTCTATGGTGGCATGGTGCGCCGTAAGAATGCTCTGTCTACGATCATGATGAGTTTCATGACTCTGGGTCTCATTGGAGTCCTGTGGGTACTTTATGGTTACAGCCTGGCCTTTGGACCATCCGTAGGGGGAATCATCGGCAATCTAAGCTGGGCTGGATTAAATGGTGTAGGACAGGAGCCATCGACAGTTTATGCTACTACCGTTCCTCATCTGGCGTTTATGGCATTTCAGATGATGTTTGCCATTATCACGGTGGCTCTCATCACGGGTGCCGTGGTGGAAAGAATGAAGTTCAGCGCCATTCTTGTATTTGCTGTAGCCTGGTTTACTCTGGTCTACTGCCCGGTCGCTCACTGGGTCTGGAATAGCGACGGATGGCTTTTCAGACTGGGAGCGCTGGATTTTGCCGGGGGTACCGTAGTCCATATTAATGCGGGTGTCTCTGCGCTCGCCCTGGCTATGCTTCTCGGTCCCCGCAAAGGATATCAGAATGGAGTAACCATGGGAGGGCATAATGTTCCCTTTGTAGTGATTGGTGCCGGTCTGTTATGGTTCGGATGGTTCGGTTTTAATGCCGGCAG
>DEUU01000449.1:0-123 GCA_002362735.1 Dehalococcoidia bacterium UBA3254 | reverse complement strand
GGTTCGGTTTTAATGCCGGCAGTGCGTTGACCTCCGGGGGTTTAGCTGCCAGCGCTTTTGTGGCTACCAATACAGCAGCTGCGATGGCTGCCCTGACATGGATGTTCTTAAGCTGGTTTTATC
>DEUU01000314.1:6712-8670 GCA_002362735.1 Dehalococcoidia bacterium UBA3254 | reverse complement strand
TATCGCTTTTTGTATACCATTCCCGATATTCCTCATCGGTTAATGCCATATAAGGATAGGATTGGATCCCGTTGAGCCTGGATTTAAACTCGTGAAGTTGTGCCAGAAACAGCTCAATATCCACGCCTGATTCTTCGTGGTGAAAACCTCGCCAGGAATAGGCGTGGCAGAAGAATTCTTCTCTCATTATTTTTTCGTATGCCAATCCCTGTCTGTCAGGAATATAACAATACGGGACTATACAAATATTATTAAGACCGAGCGAACTCGCTACATCCGGCATGGCGCTCAATCCACAGTAATTGAATCTGCTCAGAGTACAGGTGATTCCACGGTGGATTTTGTAACCGTAGCAGTCCTCATACTTCTCAATTTCCTGAAGACCTTCTCGTATCCTGGCGAACGTCCCGCTCACACCACGGACATCATCATGGATTTCTTCCGGACCGTCCAAAGAGATGGTCAGATTATCAACTTTGAGCTTGACAAGCGGATCTGCATATTTTTTCAGCAGTACTCCGTTAGTCTCAATTGAAACAGGCATACTTTTGGATTTGATATAAGTAAGCAGCTCTAAAATATGCGGATAGAGGAGCGATTCCCCTCCCCGTATAATCAGAGAGGAGCCATAATTGTTCACCTCGTCCACCACCTTGAGAAGTACCTCGAATGGAACGACCGATCCGCTGTAGGAATCGTTCAGTTTTTTCCTCAGCATGTAACCTTCTTTGCTCCATTGGGCACACATTTTGCAACGCAGGTCGCACCGGTTGGTTACCGTGAGCGTGACAACTTTTGGAAAGTCATTTTCGATAAGGTTATCCATTTCAAATTCCCACCAGGCAAATTTCCATCCCATTATAACACGGCTAAAATCAGATAAAAAAAGGGGAACTTTTTCGCTCCCCTTTCCTGCCCTACTTTATGCAACTTCTCATTTCCAGTGAAAAAACACGGGCATCACTCTACGAACGTGGGCAGGATTATTATGCAGAATGACAAATAATTGATCATCGGAATAATCAATATCTCCAGATTAATTAAAAAGAGTATGCTAAGTTAGGCTCACTTGATATCCGCATGGTACTTTTGAAGAGATTTCACATCCGATTTACCGCTGCAATAGGTGGCTATACCCCTGGAAGCAGCTAAAGCTGCAGTCAGAGATGTAATGTAAGGCACTTTATACTTAATAGCAGCTTTTCGTATATATGAATCGTCATACTTGCTTAGCTTTCCGGCAGGAGTATTGATAACCAGTTGAATCTCTTTGTTCTTGATGGCATCAGAGATGTTTGGTCTTCCTTCATGTTCCTTTAGAATCGGTTCAGAGGATATACCGTGATCGGAAAGGTAAGCATGAGTGCCCTGGGTAGCCCTGATTTTAAAACCCAGCTGAATAAATTGTTTAGCTGCCTGGATCAACAGCGGGGAGCGGTCTCGTTCCGATATGGTAATCAAAACGGTGCCCTTGGTGGGCAGTGGATTAACGGCTTCTTGAGCTTTCCAGTAAGCCAGCCCAAAGGATTTAGCCATTCCCAGTACTTCTCCAGTGGATTTCATTTCCGGTCCCAGCACAGGATCTACTTCTGGGAACATGTTAAAGGGAAAAACTGCTTCCTTGACTCCTATATGAGGTATGGGTCTCCTGGTTACATCCAGTTGGCGAATGATCTTACCCATCATGAGTCTGGTTGCCAACCGGGCCATGGCTATGTTGCAGACTTTAGAGACCAGGGGCACGGTCCGGGAAGCCCGGGGATTAGCTTCCAGCACATAAACCACATCTTTACAAATAGCATATTGGATATTCATAACTCCGGTTACCTGAAGCTCAACAGCAATCCTGCGAGTATACTCCTCGATGGTATCAATATGTTTTTGGGGAATGGTAATCGGAGGGATGGCACAGGCTGCATCACCCGAATGGACGCCGGCATATTCGATATGTTCCATAA
>DEUU01000314.1:5912-6473 GCA_002362735.1 Dehalococcoidia bacterium UBA3254 | reverse complement strand
CGGCATATTCGATATGTTCCATAACTGCCGGAATAAAAACATCCTGGCCATCTGCCAAAGCGTCTGCCTCAGTCTCAATGGCATTCTCTAGGTAGCGGTCAATTAGCATAGGATGGTCTGGCGTGATACCTACAGCCGCCGCTACATATTTCTGCAGTTCCTCTTCATCATGGACGATTTCCATGCCCCGCCCCCCGAGGACATATGAAGGCCGTACGATCAGAGGATATCCAATGCGTTTGGAGACCGCTAATGCTTCATCCATGTTAGTAGCGGTACCCGATTCCGGCATAGGAATGCTGTATTTCTGCATCATCTGGCTGAAACGGCCGCGGTCGGAAGCAATGTCGATGGAGTTTACAGAAGTCCCCAATATCTTAACTCCGTTCTTCTCCAGTTCTGCCGCAATATTAAGAGGTGTCTGTCCTCCGAATTGAACTATGACGCCGATAGGTTTCTCCTTTTGATATATGCTTAAGACATCCTCCACGGTCAGCGGTTCAAAGTAAAGTTTATCCGAAGTATCATAATCCGTAGAGACGGTTTCGGGGTTGCAGTTGA
>DEUU01000314.1:0-5659 GCA_002362735.1 Dehalococcoidia bacterium UBA3254 | reverse complement strand
CAGTTGACCATGATGGTTTCATAACCCATGTCTCGCAGAGCAAAAGCAGCATGGACACAGCAATAATCGAATTCAATACCCTGACCGATGCGATTGGGACCTCCACCCAGGACCATGACCTTCTGTCTCTGGCTAGCTACAATTTTATCCGGGGCGTTATAGGTGGAATAGTAATATCGGGCATTTTCCGCTCCGCTTACTGGAACAAAGTCCCATGCCTCCGGTAATCCGGTCTGCAGGCGCTGTTTGCGGATATCAGACTCGCTACTACTTAACAGTTTGGCCAGATATTTATCGGCAAATCCATCTTTTTTGGCCTGGATCAATAAATCATCCGGTAATTTTTTACCTTTATACTGAAGAATCTTTTCTTCCAGTTCCACCAGTTCTTTCATTTGTTGAATAAACCAGGGTTTGATAAAGGTCTTCTTATAAAGATCCTGTATATCGGCGCCCTTACGTAAAGCCTCATACATAATAAATTGCCGTTCGCTGGTAGCATAGCTCAGCATCTTCATGAGTTCATCAAGAGATTTGAAATGGAAATCTTTGGCGAAACCTAACCCAAACCTTCCTGTTTCCAGCGATCGAATAGACTTCTGAAAGGCTTCTTTATAGGTCTTACCGATGCTCATTACCTCACCGACAGCCCTCATCTGAGTGCCCAGACGGTCTTCTGCATCGCGAAACTTTTCGAAAGCCCAGCGGGCGAACTTTACTACAACATAATCACCTGAAGGGGTATATTTTTCCAGAGTCCCCTCCCTCCAGTAGGGCAGTTCATCCAATGTCATACCAGCAGCTAATTTTGCGGAAATCAAAGCAATCGGGAAGCCAGTGGCCTTCGAAGCCAGGGCCGAGGAACGGGATGTGCGAGGATTGATCTCAATAATTACTACTCGTCCGGTTTTAGGATCATGAGCAAACTGTAAATTGGTTCCCCCGATAATACCTATCCTTTCTACCACTTTATAGGAAAAGTCTTGAAGGCGTTTTTGTAATGCTTCACTAATAGTAAGCATGGGAGCTGTGCAGAAAGAATCACCGGTGTGAACACCCATAGCATCAACATTTTCGATAAAGCAAACGGTGATAATCTGGTTTTTGGAATCCCGAATAATCTCAAGCTCCAGTTCTTCCCAGCCTTCAACCGATTCTTCGACCAGAATCTGTCCTACCATGCTGGCGGCAATGCCACGGCTTGCAACCACTCGCAGCTCTTCCACATTATAGACCAATCCTCCACCGGTGCCGCCCAGAGTGAAGGCAGGTCGGATAATGACCGGGTAGCCCAGTTTGGAGGCTATAGTCTCAGCACCTTCAATACTATAGGCAATCTCACTTTTAGGTACCTCGATCCCCAGTTCCTCCATGGTTTCCTTAAAAGCCAGTCGATCCTCTCCTCGGCGGATAGCTTCAGGGTCTACGCCGATCACTTTCACACCATATTTATCCAGAGCACCTGAACTGGCCAGAGCGGAACTGAGGTTAAGGCCGGTTTGCCCTCCCAGGTTGGGGAGAATGGCATCCGGCCGTTCCTTCTCGATGATTTTGATCATAGTTTCCAGGTTGAGCGGTTCAATATAAGTGGTGTCCGCCATTCCCGGATCTGTCATGATAGTGGCCGGGTTCGAATTGACCAGCACTATCTGATATCCAAGAGATTTTAATGCTTTACAAGCCTGGGTTCCAGAGTAATCAAACTCACAAGCTTGACCTATGATAATAGGACCGGATCCGATGATCATTACTTTTTTTATGTCGGTTCGTAAGGACATAACTCATCTCCTTTTTCAAATTCAACTATTCCGGGTTCAGGTTCTCAAATGGAGTGACGAGGTGTGAGTCGATGACAGATTCGCTCAGAGTATTGCAGAGCATACTTTTCAGTAGGGTTACTAAGTCTGGAGAAGGATCAGCAATTCCCTCTTTGATCAATCTCAATTCTTCGAGAGGAATACAAACGATGCGACTCTCTTCATTATCATTGACCGAAACATCGCCAAGGATTTGCAAAATATAATGATAAGCTTCCTTTCTCAGATCACTTCGTGCTGTCATTGTTCTTCCTCTAAATTTATTCGGCAAAAACTGGCAGACGGGGGCAAGTGAATATACAGGAGAGGTTAAAAAAAGAATGTAACCTGAGGTTTAAATCAGAGGGAACTTCGGGAAACCGGTAAAAGAAACTTTACTGTAAACATAGCAGATATTTTAACATTAGCCTAATTTTTTCACAACCTCTTCCTGCGTTCCCGGTTCGCTGAACATAAGCTAATGATTAAGTTAAGATTATTGTATCGCTTGCGCCTTTATTTTCGCTAATAATTGCATAGTCGCATTAACAGTCTGTTCTTGTTGCTCCTGACGGCTTATAGTTGCTGGGCTATCGCCTGGCTGGCTTCCGTACCAGCCAAACTGGCTATGGTTACCGCCCTGGATTTCAACCCTGATCGTATCCTTTGGAAGAAGTTTCATTGATTCATCGATTTGTGAAGTGCTTACCAGTCCGTCGTTAGTGCCATGTATTGTTACAACTTTTGTATCGAACTTTGAAAAGTCATCTCCTGATGTGGGGTAAGCTGCCCACAAGACCAGTCCTTTGATTATAGCCGCATTATTATGAGCAAACTGAGCAGCCATAGTGCCACCTAGAGAATGACCACCAATTGCCCAGGCTTTGATATCGGCATAGGATTTGACAGCCCCATTAGCTTTATTAACACCTAATACTGCTAAATTTAACGGCATGGGCATAATTATTACGAGATATCCTTTCTCAGCGATAGCATGAGCTACGGGAGCGTAAGCTTTGTAGTTTACTCTCCCGCCCGGATATATAATAAACCCGGTATCCGCTTTTAATCCATGAGGCGCAAAAGCCAAACTCCGGCCCGTTGAGACGTCTACTGTTGAATCCGATATTAATGCCTGATGGCTCTCTGGCATAGGACCTAAGGGCGTCTCTGCCCAGACGACGAAACCAATTATCACGGCCAGAATAGTCGCTGCGACGGCAAATATTATTACATTTCGCCTTCTCAAGTCAATAAATCCTTCAATATACAATTTATCCGTAGAGTATTAAATTTTACAACGAACACATTAGCACATATCAGTCAGGCTAGTAAAGACTTAATCGTAAGATTTAAAATAATATATATCCTTGACCCCAAAAAATAGTATCGCCAGTGTCATATCTGCCGATATGATAGAATCAGGTTAGCTGTAAAACAATCGAAGAAAATAAATAGGCATACTATTGATGCTATATTAAATTCTCGTTAATGCTTTTCGACAATTGTTTAATATCTTCAGCTATTTGACAGTTCGGTGAGAATTTTTTGATATTTCTCGTGAATCAGCATTCTATCAAACTCCCAGAACTTATCAACCATGGCGTTCTGTTCTTCAGAGGTGAAATAATCGAGGATCGGAAAGAAGAAATGCTGGTCTTCTTTCATAATGTGGGCGGGATAGAAGGCCACTAATTGATTAATAATATCAGTTATTTCGCTCAAGGAATGTAATTCGTTTTGCATGTATCTTTCTTGGTCCTGAACCAGGAGAGCAACCATTTTCCGAGCCCGGGTGTGCTCTTCTACTAACTCATTCATTATCTGTTTAAGCTCCGGAGCAAGTCGTTTTTCGGCAAGTTCTTTGAATAAGATATCTTCCTCTTTACCATGATGGGTTCTATCTGCATAGGTTCGGAAAAATTCCACAGCAACCATAAGAAAATTAACGTCTACCATTTGTATTTTGCCCATTTGAGCCTGCTTTTTATCCAGAATATCGATCATTTTTTCGATAAGTCGGTGTTCTCTCATTAAGGGGCCAATAGGCTTCATTTTCTAATCTCCTTATCCTTAGTATAAACTATAAGCTCAGTTTTGTTTTAAAATTGTTTTTTGCTAAAATGACACCAATAATGTAATTTCCCCTTTTGCTCTCCCAAGAGGTAAATACATAATATTATTTTATGATATAAATCATAGAAGGATGGACTCTACATATTCACAATATATAGTGGAAGGCCATCCTAATTCCAATTAGCAATTCCAATTGTTTTTATTGTGGGAATGGCAGGAATCAAAGTATGTATATAAATAAGGATATTTATTAAATTGAAAGGATATTGAGCATGATCAGCATTTCAAATAAAAAGCCTTTTGGCAACATCAACGAAAAGGTAGAAGATATTAATCTAAAGAAAAATAATCAATTCAATCTCCATAAATTGTATATAGAACCGACGAACTTCTGCAATTTAAATTGCCGCACCTGTGTCCGTAATTCGTGGAATGAACCGTTAGGGCATATGTCGGATGTTACCTGGAAAAGCGTACTTAAGGGACTTAGAGATTTCTCACCAACACCAAAGATTTTCTTTGGTGGATTTGGAGAACCGTTATCTCATCCCAGGATAATTGAAATGGTAATTCAAGCCAAACAGATGGGTGCTACTGTGGAATTGATTACCAATGGAACATTACTCACGCCTGAGATTTCTGAAGAATTGCTAGAAGCAAAAATCGATCTTCTCTGGGTTTCGCTTGACGGTGCGACACCGGAAAGTTACTCAGATATACGTTCAGGGGCTAACCTTTCTAAGGTGATTAATAACATCGCCCAGTTTAATGAGAAACTTTTTTCCTGTGATGGGAGTGCATCATGTTGTGGCTATATTTCCAAGTATAAGACCCAATTAGGAATTGCCTTTGTGGCAATGAAGAGCAATATAGGTGAATTACCCGCTGTATTGAGCCTTGGACAGCAATTAGGGGTGAAACATCTTATGGTTACTAACGTCTTGCCTTATACCGAGGAAATGGGTAAAGAGATTTTGTATTCTAATTTAAGGGATGGGATAGATTGTCCAAGCCTTACTCTACCCAGAATGAGTAAGAATAGTATTTCTTTGGATCAACTCAATAAAACCGTATACCAAATAAATTGGATGGGAGGTAATGCAGGGAACATTATCAATCACTGTCCCTTTATTGTTAATGGAGCCGGAGTAGTTTCCTGGGACGGGAACCTCAGTCCTTGTCTACCCTTAATGCATTCCCATACTAGTTATGTATTAGGTCGTGAGTACAATTCGCAGCAATGGGTAATTGGTAATATTTATGAACATGGTCTTGGTGATCTCTGGTGGTCATCCGAGCATATGGCTTTTCGTGAGCGAGTAAATGTATTTCCGTTTCCACCCTGTACATCATGTGGGGGATGTGAGTTAGTAGACGATAACAAAGATGATTGTTATGGAAACAAATTCCCGGTTTGTGGAAATTGCTTATGGGCTCAGGGCGTGATTCAATGCCCATAGTGGTATCTCTCAGATATCATATTCTACCAATCACATCTCCTTTTTTATAGAAAGAAACTTTATCAGATGAAGACCGATTAGCTTGAATTATGGCTAACCTCAACCAATCCTTATGGTTTGGTTGTAACAAACTGTTTATTATCTCTCTTGCAAATAAATTGTATAGTATGGCTGCCGGACATAACGGCAGGAGGCATACCTCCTCCCGGATTGACCCACTGCCCAGCCATGTAAAAGTTGTCCAGTCCAGGAAGGGTCTTGCTTACATTATCGAACGCCCCGAACATCCACCCCTCATAAGACCCCCGCCAGTTGCCGGTATAACGC
>DEUU01000482.1 GCA_002362735.1 Dehalococcoidia bacterium UBA3254 | reverse complement strand
CCGAACAAACAAACCCCAAAAATGGTGTTGTAAAAGTTTGAGGCGACGAATGGTTTCGAGCGCAACAACTCCAGGTCTACGATCGGCTCATGGGAACGCAGTTCATGACGGATAAATATAACCATAATCACCAGACCTAAAATCATCAGCGAACCAACGATCAGCCAGCTAACACCTGTATTATGACGGTCTATCTGAGATAAACCTATCATAATCGCAAAAAGACTACTCACGACAAGTCCGGCCCCCTTCAAATCAACGTGGCTTCTCTGACCCTGGTCGGCTTTTAGAAGATAAATAACTATGATACAAACGAGTATCCCGAGGGGGACATTAAACCAGAATATAGATCGCCATTCCCAATTAGATATCAACCAGGCACCAATACTGGGGCCTATGATACCACCAAAAGAGTATATGCTCATGCTGAGCCCGATAGCTCTCTGCCGGCTGTGCGGGAATACTTCAGCTATAACGCCGGTGACTACCGGGACGAGCCCCCCGGCGCCCGCGCTCTGAATAAACCGGAAAAGAATCAGCAATTGGATATTCGGAGCGATGGCTGAAAGTAAAGAACCCAAAATAAACAAGGCAGAACAAAGAAGAAAGGTCCTCTTCCTTCCAAAGTTATCACTCACTTTTCCAATTATCAGCATAGCGCACATTGCCACCAGTTGATAGACGCTTAAGACCCAGCCTGCCAGAACCAGCGTTGTATTAAATGATGATTTTATATCCGGTAGTGCTACGGCAACGGAGCTACTGCAGATGGAAGAAAGCAACATCATTAAATGGATTGTGATGTAGATAGTATACCGCTTCATTCTTGATTGAATTCTAATTCATAACGCGTAGAACTGCAAAAAACGTTTTTCATTTGTATTAGCCTGTCCCATTTAATGAATCCAAAATATGAATAAAAAATATCCCGAACTCCATAGAGTTCGGGATATTGACTAAATCTGAAAATTCCAGGTTTTAGCCCATTACCTGCGGGATCATTTGAGACAACTCAGCTAGCGTCCACATACCGGGTTTGCGAAGGAAAACCGGAACATTACCGCCTAAAACCAGCGGGTGAGAATAGAAGGCAATATCTCCTCCAGCCGCATAGAAGTATTTATCCGTAATATTTTGAGCTTCAGGTAAACAGAGGTAAACGCAAATAGGAGCAACATATTCGGGCTCCATGAATTGGGCATAAGGCATATTATCAGCCATTTTAGGTCCGCTAGACTGATTTTTGCGAGGGAAAAGCTGGGTGGAAGCACTGGGAAAGAGTACGTTCACAGTGATGCCGTTTTCCTTCTGTTCCTGAGCCAGCATAGAGCTCATGCCCATAATAGCAGCTTTGGCAGCCGCATAAGCAATACTGCCGGTACCAAAAGCAGCAGAGCGAGAAGAAGTATTGATAATTCTACCAAATTTGTTCTTAACCATCTCAGGCAAAGCGGCTTTGCAGGTTGAGAATGTCCCTTTCATATGCACATTCAGAATTGAGTCAAAGTCCTGCTCGGTAATATCGACGGTCTTCTGGGCCTTGAAGTTACCGGCGCAATTGATCAGGATATCCAATTTTCCGAAGTTGCTGGTAGCAGCCTTGATAATATTCGCTCCGCCCGCCATAGTGGCGACATTATCATAGGCTCCGACAGCCTGACTGCCAGCTTTCTTTACCTCGGCGACTACCTTGTCGGCAGCTTCTTTATTGAAATCAGCTACCACAATATTAGCTCCTTCGGCTGCCAGAGCTAATCCGATTCCTCTTCCCAGTCCATTACCACCCCCCGTGACAACCGCAACTCTACCATCTAATCTCTTAGCCATCGTCTAAGCATCTCCTTATTTTTTCTATTTTTAAGGCGGTTTTTCTTTACCTTAAATTCCTGCACAGTTCTTCACACCGCTAAATCCGGGATAACCCCACCTTCATCCCACACTATTTAATTATAATATTTGAATATTATTTTATCCCAATGACTGATGGTCTCTTTGCCAGCCGCATACCTAAAGGATTTGTAGAAGATCTCTGGGATATGCATCCAATTCGAGAAAATATCAGCCGGCAATTTTTAAAATCCGGACAACAGATTAGCAGCTTTCCAATCTACGTTAATGGCTTTTTCAAAATTCATATCCGTGGGGTAGTCTTATCAATGAAAGCGCCATACGGATCACAACGGCGGCTTCTTAGGCGCAGTATATTATAGCCCGTAAAAAAATGTCAATGTTCGTATGTGGGAAGCCTACCGACTGGAAAGTAGGCATAATAAAACAGCACATACGAACATTGACAAACATTCTATTGCTATTTTATACTACTTCTAAGTTACCCCAGGTAGGTCGTATGATCTCTAACAGAGTATATCTCCTCAGCTATTCCCGATCCATTCCTGCTCATTATGATAAATTTTAAGTTCAAGATAAAATTTATTGAATTGTGGAGGTTATGATGAACGTTGGTTTTATCGGTCTAGGGCAGATGGGAAGACATATGGCGGCAAGAATACTTGGCGCCGGGTTTAATCTTACCGTCTACGATATCTTCAAAGACTCAGCGAAACCCATACTGGAGAAAGGCGCTAAATGGGCTAACTCGGCTAAAGAAATTGCACAGGTTTCCGATGTCGTCATCACGATGCTACCCACCCCTCAGGATGTTGAACAAACAGTGAACGGCGAAAATGGACTGAAAGCCGGATGGAAGAAAGGTGATATTTACATCGATATGAGCACCGACTCTCCGGCCACTATTCGAAAGATAGCTGAAGAGGCCAAAAAAATGGGAGTGGATGTGCTCGATGCGCCCGTAAGCGGAGGCACCCGCGGCGCTGAGTCAGGTACGCTGGCAATTATGGCCGGCGGTGACGCAGCAGCCCTGGAAAAATCTAAAAAATTGCTTGAATGCATGGGACAAAAGGTTTTTGCCGTAGGCGCAGTAGGAAATGGAAATGTTGCCAAACTGGTCAATAATATGCTCGCCATCGCCAACGGAATTGTCGCGTCTGAAGGATTCGTGCTGGGTGTAAAAGCCGGCATTGATCCCCAGATTTTGTGGGATATTATTTCCATGAGCACGGGTAGCAGCTGGACTTTGCAGAATTTCCCGAACTCAGTTTTTAAAGGCAATTTTGCCCCCTTCTTCAAACTCAGCCTGGCAGCGAAAGATATTAATCTGGCGATACAATTAGGCAAAGAAAACGGCGTCCCGTTGCCCGTTTCCTCAGCCGCTGAGCAGAAAATGATAGAAGCAAAAGCAGCAGGTCTGGGAGACAAAGGCGTCGATTCAGTAATCACCCGCTATGAGGAAGTTACGGGTGTCCAGGTACGCACCCAGAAGAAATAGTAGCAAAAAATTGACATAGAGGGAAAAAGAATGGCTGAAGGGAAATATGCTAAGCTTATCAAGACCGAACCGTTCGGGATATCATCTCATCCCGATAAGGTCACCAGCCCTATGATTCGCTACGATGGGAAAGAAGCGGCAAATGCCGAATTGACTTATTCGGTAAGTTATATCACACAACCCCTTCTCATGATTAAGGAACCTCATAAACATGATTTTGACCAATTCGTTTGTTTTATGGGTGGAGACCCGAGTAATTTCAAAGATCTGGATGCCGAGATCGAGCTTTATCTGGAAGGTGAAAAATACACGATTACCAGGACCTCCACAGTCTACCTTCCTAAAGGACTGGTACATGGGCCATTATTCCACAAGAAAGTGAATAAACCCTACATCTTTCTGGATATTGCAATAACTGGCAATTATGTAAAAATCCCAGCCCCCAAAAAGTAGTCTTCCAGAAGAGATAACTGGTCTGTTGATGATACAATTTCTCTGCTCGCTATTTTCTGGCGAGCAGAGATTAAAATAACAGGACTATATTCCCCTACAGCGGTAAATTTTGAGCAATTTGGCATTATGCGCTATGATAAATATGGAAATGCACAATGCGATGAAAGAAAGGCTAAGGATAGGCTCCAATTTAAGGAAGTTTATATCGGATTAATCGTAAAAATAATGGAGGTTCATCATGGCTGTCGATTATAAAAAAGAAGGCCGGGTGGCTATATTCACCATTAACCGTCCCGAAGTAGCTAATGCTATGAATGTCCAGTCTTATAAAGAATTGACTGCGGCAGTCCTGGATTTTCGCGATGATGACAATTTATTAGTGGGTATCATTACGGGAGCCGGAGACAAAGCTTTTTGCGCTGGAGTTGATCTCAAAGACTTTATGCCGGTTTTAAGAAAGAGTGTTCGTAAACCCTGGCAGATCCCGCCCACTTTTGTACGCAGGGTAGATTTATATAAACCTTTGATCGCGGCTGTCAACGGCGTTGCTCTGGGTTATGGCTGCGAGATGTCACTTGGATGCGACATCCGTCTGGCTTCGGAAAATGCCAGATTTGGACTTCCCGAAGCGACACTGGGCGTATTCCCCGGCGGAGGCAGTACACAGAGATTGCCACGCCTGATCCCTCCGGGGATTGCGGCGGAAATGCTCTTTACAGGAAAGCGAATAGACGCCCAGGAAGCTTACCGCATTGGCTTGGTCAATCAAGTGGTCCCTGTAGGCCAGGTGCTAAACACTGCCAAAGAGCTGGCTGAACGTATCTGTCAATCCGGGCCTCTAGCGATCAGAGCGGTGAAGCAGAGCATGATCCGCGGAGTTTATAACATGTCACTGGACGAAGGTTTGACGCTCGAAGAAATGTTACAGAAAGATGTTTTTGAGTCCAAAGATATGCTGGAAGGAGTAAATGCCTTCTTCGAGAAGAGGAAACCCGAATTTAAAGGCGAATAAATCTACGACTAAAAGGAGAGATATATGGAAATCAAGAAGGTTGGCGTTGTCGGGGCGGGTATTATGGGTGCCGGGATAGCCCAATCAGCAGCTCAGGCAGGATATCAGGTAGTCATTCGGGAAATCAATGATGAATTATTAAAAAAAGGCCTCAATTCTATCAATTCCTTTCTTACCAAGAGTGTAGAGAAGGGCAGGATGACCCAGGTGGACAAGGATGCTCTGATGGGACGCCTTAAAGGCACAATAAATATGAGTGATTTAAGTGAATGTGATTACGTCATTGAAGCCGTGGTTGAAAACCTGGAACTAAAGAGGAAGGTCTTCGCGGAACTGGATAAGATTTGTCCTCCGCATGCCATTCTGGCGACCAACGCTTCGACGGTTTCCATTATCGATATTGCGAAAGCTACCAACCGTCCGGATAAAGTGATCGGGACACATTATTTCAATCCGGTAGCCGTTATGAAATTGGTTGAGATTGTTAGAACCATTGCGACCAGTGATGAGACGGTTAAGATCTGCCAGGACTATTGTAAATCCATTGGCAAGGAAACCGTTATCGCGAAAGATACGCCTGGCTTCATTGTCAATCGTCTTGGAACTCCATTTATGCTGGATGCGATCCGGATGCTGGAAAGCGGGATTGCTTCCCGGGATGATATTGATAATGCGATAAAACTGGGATTAAATCATCCTATCGGCCCGTTAGCCCTCCTGGACCTGATCGGCATTGACAGTGTCTATTATGGTGCTTCTACCATCTATGACGAGACTAAAGATCCGAAATATGCACCTCCGGTACTGATGCGCAAGATGGTCGCCGCCGGGTGGCTGGGACGGAAGACCGGAAAAGGGTTTTACGATTATAAATAATTAACTTAAACATAATAACAAAAGGAGGAATTCGTTTTTATGCGCGAAGTTTATGTGGCTGGTGTGGGGATGACCAAATTTGGCCGCAGCGAATTCAAGAGCCAGCTTGAATTATTCGGCGAAGCGGCTATGGACGCCATCAATGAGTCCAACCTGAAACCCAAGGATATTCAGGCGCTTTTTGTTGGCAATGCCAACGGAGATGTTAATGAGGGTATCACGGTACTCGGCTCACATGCCGCGGCGGAGATTGGGCTGGACCATGTTCCAGCGATCAAAATGGAAGGCGCCTGCGCCTCAGGCACGATTGCAATTATTAACGCCTTTATGTGGGTTGCCGCAGGAATGGTCGATATTGCCATGGCCGCCGGCTGCGAAAGAAACACCGTTTATCCGACCCCGGATGCGATGCGGTTGATGAACACGGGTACCCATCATCGTTATGAAGGACCTACCGGCATCACCTTCCCAGGTATGTTTGCCATGATGGCCCACCAGTATTCCCATAAATATGGAATTCCACTGCCGCAGCTTAAGGAATACATGTGCATGGTCTCGATGAAGAACCACAAGAACGGCGTCAATAATCCCCGTTCTCAGTTCCGGAAAGAGATCACCAAAGAGCAATATTATACCAGTGCTATGATCGCTGCGCCTTTGCAGATGTTCGATTGCTGCCCGATGTCAGATGGCGCGGCTGCCATGGTTATCTGCTCCAAGGATGTCATCAACAAACTTACTAACCAGCCGGTCCAGATCGTCGGCGTCGGCCAGGCTAGCTCGGGCGGCCTCAGCACCCAGAAAGATTATACCCGACCTGTCGCCCGGGAAATCTCCGTTCAGAAAGCCTATAAGATGGCCGGCATGACTCCCAAGGATATCAGCATCGTAGAGCTGCATGATTGCTTTACAATCGCCGAGATCGTAGCTTCTGAACAGCTGGGTTTCTTCGATTTTGGCAAGGGCGTGATCGGACTTGAGAAGGGCGAAACCCAGGTTACCGGCCGTATTCCTATTAACCCCTCGGGCGGCCTAAAAGCCAAGGGCCATCCTGTGGGCGCTACCGGTGTCGCTCAGGGCTTTGAGGTATGCAACCAGATCCGCGGCAAGTGCGGTGTCAGACAGATTGATGGCGTCAAGACCGGCTTGACCGATACTCTTGGCGGACCGTTAGCTGCCGTCGGCAATATTATCTATAAGAGGGGGTGGTAATCATGGAATATAAGATGATTTTCCCTAATTTTCGGGAAGGTTTAAAGGCCGGTAAACTGTTAGGATTAAAGTGCAAAGATTGCGGAAAGGTCACTTTCCCGCCGCGCAAAGTCTGCGCTGAGTGCGGCAGCGAGAACCAGGACATTATTGAAATGAGCGGAAAAGGCGAGATCGTCACCATGACAGTTTGCATGTCTGTTCCTATCGGATTCCAGGGCCCTTACGTGGTCGCTATGGTAGAAATGGCCGAAGGCGGCCGCTGCATGGCAGACATTATTGACGTCGATCCGACGAAGACCGGAATGGAGATTATCGGGAAAAAAGTCCAGGTCGGTTCCAAAGAGATTCCCGGAGATTTCATGACCGGTGGAGACACCCGCTGGGCTTTTACGGCTAAAATCGTGAACTAGATCAAGTAATACGAAACGAGAAATAAAAATACCGGTCGCTTCGTCGATCGGTATTTTTTTTCAGCAATGGTTACTTTTTTTGAGACTTGCGGCTAACGGTTCTTTTACTTTCAGGTTTTGGCATAACTGCTAAGTTTGCGATTTCTGGCTTTTTCTTGCTCTCCGCACGATCCGGTTTCGCCAGATACCCGTTCTCAATAAGATCGATACATAACTCAGCTATTTTCTCCGGAGCCAATCTCCCACCCGGTTTATACCAGTGATATGTCCAATTGCATATTCCCAGGATTGCATAAGAAGCTATTTTCACGTCCTGAACTTCGATACTCCCATCGTCAGCCCCTTGCTCTAAAATGCGCTGGAGAACTGCATCCACTTTCTTCTCTTTAGTCTTGAGAGTCGTCCTCATCCTTTTAGGGAAAGCGCTTAGTTGATCGAACGTAATTTTAGCCAGCTCTGCTCCATCACTCCCGAAAATAATATGATACTGAATAAATTGACGTAACTTGTCACGGGGACAAAGACTGGATTCATCCAGGTCCAGGACCTTATCCATGCGGGCCATGCTTCTTTCCAAAATCGCTTTCATAATTTCATCTTTGCTGCGAAAGTAATAATAGAGAGTGGCTTTAGTCACTCCGATCTTACTGGCAACATCGTTGAGACTGGTGGAATGGTATCCGTATTGGGCAAACAGTTTCAGTGATCCTTCAATGATCTCATTCTTTCTATTTTTGGCTGCATCGGTAATTTTGGATTTATTTTTAAACATATATCCACCCACCTCCCAATTGAGTCGATAGGAATATCATACTACAGTATTTATGTCAATTGTAAGAAATTCATAAGTATTTTACAATTTATTTTTATTTTCCAAATACTAACCCTGGCAGGAAGGTAATCGTCTGCGGAAACAGAATACAAATAACCAGGGCGACAGCCTCAATGCCGATAAAAGGAAGCGCCGAGCGGTAAATTTCCATCATGTTTATTGACTTTGGCACTACTGCTTTCATATAAAACAGATTGCCACCAAAGGGAGGGGTCAAGAATCCCAACTCCATATTGACGATGAAAAGAACGCCGAACCAGAGGGTATTAAAGCCAAGGGCGTCGATTACAGGAACAAAGACCGGTATAGTAAGCATCATGATAGCATTTATATCCAGGAAGCAGCCCAGCAGAATATAGATAAGCTGTATTCCGATAAAAACTACCCAACGGTTGACCCCCAGCCCACCTAACAAAGTAGTTACAAACTCCTGTCCGCCAATGGCGGTGAAAGTAGCCGCAAAACAAGCGCCGGCAGTCATCATCCACAAGACCATGCAGGTCACCTGGAGGGGGCTCCCCGCCGCCTTGTGCAGATTTTTCCAGGCAAACTTGCGGTAGATCAGAGCACAAATGAAGGCGCCGAAGGCACCAATGGCTGCGGCTTCGGTAGGGGTAGCGATACCACCAAACATTGACCCCAATACCGCTATGATTAAAAATACAGGGAGAATTACGGCTTTTAAGGAAGCCATTTTTTCCGCCCAACTCGCCCTTTCTTCAGGTTTAAGGGGTGGGCCTAACTTCGGGTTCCGTATACAGACAATAAGAATATAAACAATATACAAAGCAGACAGAATCAGGCCTGGAATGATACCCCCTATAAACATCTGACCAATAGACTCGTTAGCCCAGAGCGCCCAGACAATCATGCCGGTACTGGGAGGAATAAGTTGTCCTAATCCACCGCCCGCCTCTATGCAGCCCATCACCAGCCTTTTATCGTAGCCTCTTTTAATCATAGACGGTAAAGCTATTATACCCATGGTTACGATAGCGGCTGCACTAACACCGGACATGGCTGCAAAGACCGTGCAGATAACAATGGTGCCTACCGCTAGCCCTCCGGGAATACCACCGAACCATTTTTGCATCATAGAATAGAGATCATCGGCCACCCCTGAAGTCTCCAGTATTCCGGCCATTAAAATAAAGAGCGGGATAGCTAACATTGTGAAGGTATTCATCAGCCGATACATAGCGGACGGCACCAGACCCAGAAGATCCGGTCCCATGACTAAATAGGCAAAAACAATGCTCATACTTCCGAGAACGAAGACAATAGGTAAGCCGGTCGTCAGGAAAAGGATCATCATGGCAAACAAGAGAATAGTTAAGACTTCAACGCTCATTTAAAGTCTCCTTCCCCGCTGCCGAAAGGCCACCCGACCCCGATTCACCGGCGCCAGGCTTTTCAATAAGGGTAACTATATTCCGGCCCAAGTTTGCCAGACCCTGAAGTAATAAGAGCAGCCCACCGATAGGAATTAATATCTTACTTGGCCAGAGCAGAGGCCGCCAGGCGCTCTCGCTGCGTTCGCCTAACTGAAAGGCCTGAAGAGCGATATCCCACCCTTTCCATATCAAAACCCCCACGAACGCCAGGAACAGAACAAAGGTGGCAATATCCATAATCGCTTTTCCTCTGGTCGATAGTTTTATGTAAAATACGTCCATTCGGACGTGGCCTTCCTTGAGGAGAGTATATCCGCCACCGAGCGTGAAAAAAGCCCCAAAAAGAAAGACACTCATCTCCGATGACCAGGTTTGGGAAGCACTGAACACTTTTCGCATTAAAACTTCGAATAGTATCACTACCATTGATCCCAGTATCAAGTGGCGCGAAACTGATGTGATGTTTTGGTTCAATTTGTCGATATAACCCAACCAGCGCCTTATTTTCATATTGCCCCTTCCTGATTCTCGTCTGACTTTTTGTCATGCTCTGTAACAGCGATAGCAGGTCAGTAGAAATTGGCTGCTTCCCCTCCGGATTCGGAAGAAAAGCAGCCAATATTCTTAGAAAGTTAGAATCCAGGTCTGCCGATTTCTTTGAAGTAGTCTCGTACTAATTGAACACCCTTGGCAGCTGTTGGATCCTTCGCGGCGGTAGCATCCCAATACGCCATACTGGCATCGACAATCTTTTTCTGATCGTCTGCAGACATATTGATAAACTTGAAGCCCCATTTTTCCATTTGAGCCATAGTCGGCATCATGCGGGTATTATAATACCGGCTGTCCCAGGAAGCCCACTGTTTGGCCGTAACGTTGATAATGGTTTTCAAGTCGGCTGGCAGAGCATCCCATTTCTTTTGATTGACGATCCAGGAATGGGTGCCGCCGATGCTGAAGGCCGGCATGAGAAGATAAGGTGAAACTTCATACATCTTGGCCGGGCCGGACCAGGTGGT
>DEUU01000149.1 GCA_002362735.1 Dehalococcoidia bacterium UBA3254 | reverse complement strand
GTCGCGAACGCAGTGCGCGTAGAAAAATGCGCTGACGCCCCCTAAAAACCCCAGCAGTACAATGTTAGCCACTACCACCCTTCCCATCTCCCGGGCAGTCCGGTTGGCGGGAACGCTTAAATAGGGATGCTGCTGGGATGGGTCCGGTTTGACCAGGTCCGGATCAATGATCAAAAGAGTATCCTCAGAAAGGTCCTTTCCATACTTGTTGTAAGCATCCTGAGAAAGAATAATTACTATATGAGGTTTGGTTAAATAAGGATACCCGATGGGATCTTCAGCGGCCACGATTTCGGCTGTGCAGGAACCGCCCCGGGCTTCCGGACCGTAGTTCTGGGTGAAGGACGCATACTGCTTATCGTAAATAGCGACCGACTGCCCAACGATCTGTCCGGCCAGTACTACGCCCTGGCCGCCAAATCCCGCGATTCTCATTTCCCGCCGGCTCATATCTTATCCTCCGGATTTTCCTCTAAAGTCTTCCCTTTTCCCTGGCCTTGTCCAGAATCTGCTGTCGGCTCTCATGATAAGTAGGTGATTTCAGGTCAACAAACTTACCCAGAATAATGGGACTATCCAGCGTGATAGCGGCATCTTTAGGATCAGCGCCGTTTTGCACAACACTCTTCTGTTGATAGTAAAGCATTTCATCCAGTCCCCGGGGTCTCTTATTCATCCGTCCGTAAACGGTCGGACAGGGTGCAATCACCTCGATAAAACTGAAGCCATGCCGGCTCATCGCCTCGGCCACGGCTTTATCGAGTTCTCTGAGGTGGAGAGTCGTCCAGCGGGCAATGTAGGTGGCTCCGGCGGCTGCCATCAAATAAGGCAGATTGGTGGGACTTTCAAAATTACCATAGGGAGAGGTGGTGCTCAGAGCATTCCAGGGAGTAGTACATCCCATTTGACCGCCGGTCATACCATAATTGAAGTTATTAATGCAAATACAAACAATATCGATATTACGCCGGGCTGAATGTATCAAGTGGTTTCCGCCGATGGTAGCCAGATCGCCATCACCGGAAAAGACTACCACGTTTAGTTTGGGGTTGGCTAGCTTTAAACCCGTCGCGAAAGGCAAAGCCCGTCCGTGGGTAGTATGAAAAGAATCCAGTTTAACATAGCCGGCGGCCCTGCCGCTGCAACCGATTCCCGAAACGAAGGCGATAGAGTCCGGATTTATATTAGCCCTAAGAAATCCCCGGATAAAACTTCCGATGACCGGACCTATTCCACATCCGGAACAGAAGATATGCGGCATACGGTCGGTTCTCAAATAACGATCGATATTTACTTCAACACTCGGTGAGATCGTTGTCATTTAGCTGCCTCCCTGATGGCGTCTATGATAACCTGCGGCTTGTGAACTGCGCCTCCCGGATGGGGAACGGAGATTGTTTTTACGCATCCCGCACATCTCTCTACCTCCAATACTATCTGACCCATATTAAGCTCGGGAACTATAAAAGCCCTGGCTTGTTTCGAAAGCTCCCGGATTCGTTCTTCGGCGAAAGGCCATACAGTCTGCAACTGAATCAGACCGGCTTTTATTCCTTCCTGACGAGCCTGGTCGACGGCTAATCTGGAGATGCGGGCGGAGATACCATATGAACAAACAATAATGTCTGCATCTTCAATCTGAAATTCCTTCAACTGAATAATATCCCGACGATTCAAACGGATCTTATCCACTATTCTCCGGATCAGCTTATCCTGAGTCTCAACGGTCATAATCGGATACCCCCGATCATCGTGCGTCAGTCCGGTAATATGAAAATGATACCCTTCACCCGCGATCGCCATGGGCGGGATCAGGTCGTTATCATAATCAACATACGGCCAGTACTCTTCCGGTGGAACCTTGGGTTTCTTACGGTTAATAATGTCTCCGGAAGACATTTCCGGAATCACCAACTTTTCACTCATATGCCCGATGGCTTCATCCGCCATGACAAGCACCGGGACACGGTATTTTTCGGAGAGATTAAAAGCACGAATCGTTAAATCAAAGATTTCCTGAATCGAACTCGGGACTAAGGCAATAATCTCATAATTCCCATGCGCTCCCCAGCGGGCCTGCATCATATCTGACTGGGCAACCATCGTAGGAAGGCCAGTGGAAGGACCGGCACGCTGAATATTTACCAGAACGCAGGGAGTTTCCAGCATCACACCAAGTCCCAGATTTTCCATCATCAGACTGAATCCCGGACCAGAGGTTGAGGTCATCCCTTTAACTCCTGCCCAGGATGCCCCCAGAATAGCATTCATAGATGCCATCTCATCTTCCATCTGGATATAAGTGCCACCGACCTGGGGCAACCGTTCAGCCATTCTTTCAGCTATTTCAGTCGCAGGAGTGATAGGGTATCCAGCAAAGAAGCGACAACCTGCACTGATAGCCCCTTCAGCACAGGCACTATCGCCATTCATAAAATATTCACCGCAAAGTACGCCTTTTTCAGCCATGAGATTTCCTTATCAATATTGGATCACAGAGACATATTCGAATTAAACGTCAGAGTTCGGCGAAAGTTCCCTGCAATCTTTGACTTTAATAGCAAATTCGGGGCAGATTGCTTCACAAAGGCCGCAACCGAGGCACTTGCTCTCATCGGTGATAGCTGCTACGGTGTATCCCTTCGAGTTGATTTCCTGACTCATTACAAGAGCATCCCGGGGACAGAATTCAGTGCAATAACTACAGCCTTTGCATTTTTCCTTGTCTAGAGTTACCTTGCCGGGTTTAGAAGATTTTGACTCTAAATCAAATGGTTTGCGCCATAACTTGGTCATAAGTTTCGTTACCTGCTTACCTGGAGTGTGAGTATCTTGTGAGTGTCTAACGTAGTTAGAAAAATTGTAGCATATTCATTCAAGAGTGACAAATAACATAACCATTGCCCTGAGATTTCTATTCATCAATTTTTGGTGACACCAGGGCCTATCCTGATCCATAAAGGTTCTATTGCTTGAGGGTAAAGATACCTGCGCCCGATAATTGCTAAAATAAAAATAGTGGGAATTGGGGGAGCGAGTTTATGATTACGAATAAAGTCGGACTAAAAGCACAGAATGTTCTGAAAGAAATTGAAGCCTTATCCCAGGTGAGATTTATGCCTATCATAGGGCCAGTAAAAGGCAGATACCTGGCGGAAACCGTCCAGAAGTTTAAAGTCATAAAAGTACTGGAAATCGGCACATTGATCGGTTATTCGGCTATTTTAATGGCTATAAACCTCCCTAAAGAAGGTCGCGTCTACACCATAGAAATTAATGATCTATCGGCAAAGATGGCACGCGAAAATGTTCACCGGGCAAACCTTGATGAAAAAATCATGGTCTATACCGGCGATGCGCTGGAAATAATCCGCAAAATCGATGAGGAGTTCGACATGGTCTTCATCGATGCAGCTAAAAATGAGTATTTTGAATATCTGAAACTTTGTGAAAACAAATTGAAAAAGAATGGCGTGGTTTTTGCCGATAATGTGAAAATGTTTGCAAACCAGATGAAAGAATACTTGGAGTACATAAGGAATTCAGGTAAATATAAGAGCGAATTGGAAGATCTGGGGTTTGATGGAGTCGAAATCAGCATTAAACTATTTTAACCAGCAATACTCCCCTTGGTCTCTCTTTGCCGCGGGACTTTTTGAATGTGTTGCCGTTGTAAAAATTTGAAAAAAGAAAAAGGAGAAATGGAACTATGACCAGTGGTGATGCTATGGAAATCGGTGATTTACGGGCTTCTGCCGTGAGCGCTCAGTCATTTATAAAAAGAATAAGATATCCAGCCAACAAGCAGCGATTAATCAAGAGAGCTGAGTCTGCCGGAGCACCAACCGGGGTAATGGAAGTCTTTAATCGCATGGCCGACCGGGAATATGCCAGTTCACTGGACCTGATGAAGGAAATAGATAACGTAGTTTTGATTTCCGCTTACAAGAAAAACATCAGCGGCGGCCTGAATATTCCGGGAAGCGCCTAATTTTGGGATGGCGCTACGGAGAGGGCAATTAAAACTCTGGTATTTCTTTCTTAACCGGGCCTTCGGTACTGCGGTACTTGCTGATTCCACGATCTAATAACAAACGACCCCAGAATATCCGCTTCCAATCCGAACATATTTTTAGATCGCTGCTAATTCCCGCTGTCAATCGTCGGATAAGAATCAGCAAAAATGTGGCAATAAACGCCCAGGTAACTGCTAGCGGATGATTCAGCCACCAGCTGGCTACAGGCAACACAAGAAAACCAAAAAACATACCCAGCGGCAGACCCAGACTATTGGGGCCTCCAAAGATCGAGACGCGTTTGGATGATCTACTAAATATTCTTGGCACCGTGCGGACGGCAGCCCCAATAGCAACCGGAATAATACCAAAGATGATAGCTTGAAAAGATAGGGCTGCCGCCATAGCCAGGCCGATGGTATTGCCCTTCTCTCCATCGAATTTCTGGAACACAGGCCACATCTGACCGCAAACTGCCGCCACACCGGCAACGGCAATCACGGTTATATCAAAACCCAACCACCGCCCGATAAATATAGATAAAGCCCCTTTGATAAACTCCAGAAGAATCCCCACAATCGCCAGGGCAAGGCCGGCCCTTTGCCAGAGACTCATATGAAAATCCCCGTCCAGACGTACACGCCTGAGTTTGGCTAAGGCAAACAACTGGGGTAAGGAGCCCAGAAGATAGGCTCCCAGAACATAAACTGCATCAAAAACAATGTTCATTAATTCGGTAAACCGAGTTCAGGGTGATATCCTACAAATAAACACCGGGGACCGGAAGAATATCCCATGACCGGGCTGTATTCACTGATAGCAATGCTCAAACAATTAAATTGGTCTTTCAGAATCTGAACAAATTCTTCCGCAATTTCCGGAGCAGCAGAATGCGAGACCATAAAATGAAGAGAGGTGGTTCCCGCTTCTTCTTTAATCAATTCAATTAGTCTTCGATAACCGTCCGAACGCTTTCTGACCTTATCTACCACATCGAAGTTGCCATCGGCTTTAATTTTGCTGATCGGTTTTATTTGCAATAATGATGCCAGCATCGCCGTGGTTTTTGAATAACGCCCCGTACGGTAGACATACCGCAAAGTATCCAGGAGCATAATCCCGCCGATTTTCGGTCTGGCTTCGGTCACGAATTTAACGATCTGGTCTAAACCGGCCCCGGCATTGGCGGCTTTAGCGGCTGCAATCGCCATCAACCCCTGAGCTCCAGCAGCAGTTTTCGAATCGATTACTCTGATATCTACTTGCGGCATTTCTTTTTTGATCAAATCCGCTGCCAGGCCGATGATTTTATTGGTGGTACTGAGCGAACCTGCAAAAGTAATAAACACTCCCTGG
>DEUU01000276.1:987-6717 GCA_002362735.1 Dehalococcoidia bacterium UBA3254 | reverse complement strand
ATATAGGTATCTTCGGGAGGATAAAACTTGAATAACTTGACGCCTCTTTCTTTGACAAGGTAATCGAGCTCCCAGAGTATGTCTTTCATCGACCTGTGTGAAAATGGCCCCACATTCGCCTGGACGATAAATCTTTCCGGATACTTTTGGGCAGCAAGCAGCAAATGGCCGTTGGTAGACCATCTGGTAGCATAGCCGGTAGTTTCCATCATAACTTCGGGGAGAAGGCAAGCCATGTCTACGCCGTAGCGGTCCATGTAAACTATCAGCTGGTCTTCTTCGGCTAATTCTGATTTTTCCGCTTTGGTTACAGGCGCTTCTTTCCAATCTTTGGTAACATGGTGAGGGACGGCTCCGAATGCACGGGCTGTTTCCGCCGTGCCATAGACCCATTTTCTGTATTCGGGGAAATAGTTAAAGTATTTTTTGTTCGCCTCGCCGCTGAGGTGACATTCGACGTCAATCTTAAAGTAGTCGTCTTTTACAAATTCTGTTGCCATTTACACCATCCTTAGTATTTTTATCACAATAACACCCTTATTGGTCATTATTGATCACAAAATCAAATAGGCGGCTTCAGGCACGCATTTACCGACAGGCAATATCGACAAGGATAAGACACCAAACTTGCGCCAGTCGAAACAGAGGCCTCTTAACAGTCGTCTTGAGTATTTTACCATCATGATAAACCTTTGACAAGTATTTTTTTTATGTAATGTTTGTCACATTGTGAAGCTATTTTTTTTAAGAATCCTTTCCATTTTGAGTCATGGCTGGTAATATTAGGGGAAAGGGGAAAGGGTGAAACTATGCTGACGCCAGACGAATTGTTGCGCTATCAGAGACAGATTATGATACGGGGTTTTGGCCCGGAAGGCCAGGAAAAGCTCAAGAAAGCACGGGTATTTATTGCCGGGGCCGGGGGATTGGGGTCTCCGGCTGCCCTTTATCTGGCGGCGGCCGGGGTGGGGACGCTACGCATCGTCGATCTGGATACCGTAGATCTTAGCAACCTGAACCGTCAGATACTGCACTGGACATCGGATGTGGGAAAAAACAAGATAGATTCGGCCAATCAAAAACTGCATCAACTCAACCCGGAGATCCAGATTGAAACTCTAAAAGAGAAAATTACCGTTGATAACGTAGAAAGTCTGATATCCGGTTACGATGCGGTTGTGGACGCCATGGACAATTTATCTACTCGCTATCTTCTCAACCAGACGGCGCTAAAGAATAAGATACCACTTTTTCACGGCGCCGTTTCCGGCTTTGAAGGCCGCGCCATGACTGTTCTTCCCGGCCATTCAGCTTGCCTGATGTGTCTCTACCACGGAATTGCTATCAGCGCTAAAACTCCGGTCATGGGGGCGACCCCCGGTGTCATCGCCTGCATACAGGCGACGGAAGTCATCAAGTATCTTACCGGTCTGGGACATTTACTGACTGATCGCTTTCTGGTTTATGACGGCCTGGAAATGAGGTTTACCGAAATAAAAGTGACACGCGATCCTTCCTGTAACCACTGCGGAACGTAACAATCTTTTTTAATCATTCTCTCCTCGATTTGTTAAATTCCGCCCTGTAGCTATTCTGAAAAGAAAAATAAAATTATATAATCTATTTAGTGTGAAAAACTACGATAACGATGGTCGAATAAGAGTATATATAATGGCTTTTTTTACTGTGAAAAAGCCAGAAATAGAATCAGAGTTATCAATAAGGAGGTCTTGCTATGGAGTACATGTTGATACACAAACCGGTCGGTTATCTGCCGCCTGAGGTCATGAAGTTCGGAATGGAACAGGCTAAGAACATCATGACGAACACTCAGGCATTTGTGCCTGGAGGCAAATGCACAGCTTCATATACCTCTGTCGGCACACAGACCATATTTTGTCTCTGGGACCTTCCAAATGTCGAGTCCATAGCGCCCGTGCTCCAACAAATGAAGGCAGTTGGTTGGAACACCGAAATCATACCGATAGTCAAATCGGATGTTGCTATGGCGCAAATGGAAAAGATGATGCAGGAAGCGAAAGCTCCGGCCATCGCGAGATAGGTCCAAACATTCCCTATTGAATATTGAAAAAACCGCATTGTTCTCGTTTGTGGTAAAACGCCATGCTGCAATGTAAGAGTGGCGGAAAATAAGGTAATCTGATCTAATTCTCTTCTTCCACCATTATGCTGGCTTGTGACCAATTCAATATTCATGAATAATGATTTTGAATAGAAAGAAGAAGAGTTATAAGTTTACAGTTCTAATGTGCCTGTTCTTCCACTCATCTTAAATCATAATTAATCTCCTTTTTTACTCTCTTGACTATGACGTAGCGTCATACATTATATTATTGATAAGAGATAAAATTATGGAATACAGCATTAAGAAATTGGCAGACCTGGCTGGAGTCAGTGTGCGTACATTGCACTATTATGATGAAATCGGCCTACTGAAGCCGCAAAGTTATGGAATAAATGGCTACCGGAAATATGGAGAAAAAGAGCTGCTTCTCCTGCAACAGATTCTCTTCTTCAGGGAGCTTGATTTTAGCCTGGGGAAAATAAAAGAGGTCATCAACCCACCGGACTTCGATGTTTTGCAGGCCCTGGAAACGCACCGGAGGCTTTTAACCGGTAAAATAAACCGTCTTAACAACCTCATCGGAACTATCGACAGGACGATCTTGAATTTAAAAGGAGAACTAAAAATGAAAGAAGAAGAATATTATCAGGGCTTCAGCCGCGAACGGCAGGAAAAATACGAGAAGGAAATCCGGGAAAAATACGGCAATACAGCGATAGATGAATCAAAAAGGCGGATGAAAGGCTGGACAAAAGAGGACTACCGGAAAGTACAGGCTGAAGGGGATCAAATTTTTACGGCGATCCGGGACAGCATGAACAAAGGTATCAGCAGTCCTGAAGTGCAGAGCCAGATTCAGGCGTTGCAGCGGTGGCTCAACCGTTTTTACACCTGCAATCATGAGATGCTGCTGGGTTTGGGACATATGTATAATGAACATCCGGATTTCGTGAAGATGTGGAAAACCAAATATCATGAAAAAATGCCCGAATTTCTTCTGCAGGCGATAGAATATTACTGCACTATTAATAATTCTCAAACTCTCTAAAGAGGATAACGGAATGGTAATTCTCACCATCAGCTGAATAATTTTAATTATTACGAGAGCGATGGAAACAGCAGGTGTGATTTATACTCTAGAACGGAAAATTTTTGCTTCAGGCGCCTCCAGTATTTATTCAGTTAGGGGCACTGAACGATTCCCTGGGCCCAGAGGCAGCCGCCGCAGGTTGGATATTTATTATCATAACAGTCTTCTTCATTCTTCTCAAATAATTCACAACCCCCACAGTTAGTGCAGGGAGGGAATTCGAAAGCCTGTACCCGTTCGCGAAAGGCCAGATGTTCAGGCGCATTCCAGATTTTATCCAGAGGGAGATCATTGATATTGCCTATGCTCCAGCTTTTAGAAACATGCTCCACGCCTCGGATATAGCTTGTGTTGGTGTGCAGCAGGGGCAGGCAAGGGCTTAAACCGCCATCCCAACCGATTGCCGCTGCTCCTTTGGTGATGAACGGGCAGCGGTTGAAATGGTCATCCGAGCTACTGTCTATCCAATTAATATTATTGACTTCACGATAAAGAGGGTCTAAAGGAATCTTATCGGTATCTATGCGGGGTAAAGTCAGGCTCGGCCGGTCAATAGGATAGATAATATTGTTATATAAAACATCTTCACACATTTCAGGGGTGTAAGGCAACACATTCGTAACTATATAATTCTGCACATTCAGTCTTTGACCCAGCCTGAGAACGGCCGGAAGGTCGGCTATATTACGTTTCATGGCGACAAAGGCGATGCCTAATTTAACCTGAAATTTGGAGATCGCACTACAGCAGGAGATGGTGCTGCCCGAATAAAGCATATGGCTTAATAGCGTTAAATTTTCAATCACTTTGGGCAAGGTGGCTCCCACCCGCACATCCCCGTAGCTCTCCGACGTCGCTCCATCAATGGAAATCCAGAGGGTGTTGATTCCAGCTTCCAGTAAAGCTTTCGAAATTTCCGGCGTTAACAGGGTGCCGTTGGTAATCAATTCCACTGTACACCCAATATTTTTAGCTTGAATGACCATCTCCACAATATCCGGATGGAGAAGAGGCTCTCCGAAACCGCCAAAGAATACCGTGGGTGGCGGAGAAACTTGACGCAGCCCTGCGATTACCTTGGAAAAGACCTCGGCCGTCATCTTGCCCATAGGTTCATTCCACATATTACGCATACAGGTGCGGCAGTTAAGATTACATTGATTGGTAACCTCAACATACAATTTGCTTAACTGCGTCACCGGCCTCTGAATTCCCAGAACATTATTTCCTTTTTGTAGAAAAACACGGGAATTCGGTTTAATTCCATAAGCCGCCGCTATTTCCGGGGGCAGTTTCAGGTTTCCCTGGTCGTCTGTTCGGGCATATAGTCCGCTGTTATTAGCAATTACCATTGGTTTTTCCTTCCTATGCGCAGAAAATATCAATTATTTTATTATGAGTTACACTATTTTTCCCAGGAAACTTCACTTGCCTACTACTGGAGACAAGAGTACCTTTCATTTTGGTTTCACTGCAGAGACCTTGAGACTGATGACCGGAAAATCCTCTTCAGTTCCGTGACAACAGCATTCCTGGCCAGCATTGTATTCTTCTGTTTGATAATCTCCCGGCTGTATATAGGAAGTATTTTCCCCAACCACCTTAATATCCTGGAATTTGGCGGTCCGGATGACCTGAAGGTAGTCACTTTTAAGTGCAGCTCCGGAGATACAACCGGCATAAGCTTCAATTGAATTCTTCAAGGTCTCCGGCAGCTCTTTTTCCAGAACAATATCGGAGACCATCAGGCGGCCTCCTGGCCTCAAGACTCTATAAATTTCCTTAAAAACCTGGCCCTTATCTGTGCAGAGGTTGATCACGCAGTTGGATATTACCACATCCACGGAATTATCAGCGACCGGCAAATTCTCGATTTCTCCCAGCCTGAATTCTACATTAGCGTAATTCCCTTGAACAGCGTTCTGACGGGCTTTGGCTATCATCTCGGGAGTCATATCAACTCCAATCACGTTCCCCTTTTTACCGACTCTAATAGCAGACAGAAAACAGTCCAGTCCGGGACCTGAGCCCAGGTCCAGCACTGTTTCGCCTTCCTTGAGCGAGACCAGAGCTACCGGATTGCCACATCCCAAACCCAGGTCGGCTCCTTCTGGGATAGCTTTCAATTCCGCATCGGTGTAACCAACCAGTTTGCTGGCTGAATTGATCGTTTCGGTTTCGCCGCAGCAGGAGGTGGAGGGACCGCAGCAGGAACTGGAAGAGCCGCAGCAAGAACCTCCTTCCCGGGCGATTTTCCCGTAAGCTTCTCTTACGCTTTGCTTGATATCTTTTTCCATAGTAAATCAACTCCTCATATATTTAATACATATTTGTTTCTAATTGAATGCTAATTTATTCCTGAGCTTTGATCTCCTTGACCTCGCAAGTCGGGCTCTGTTTTTCTCCGGCAAAAAACCTTCTTCGGAAGTAAAGGGCGACATTTACCAGGCCTATCAGGACAGGTACTTCGACCAGCGGCCCGATGACTGCGGCAAAAGCCTGTCCGGAGCCGATGCCGAACACCGCGACTGCCACGGCGATGGCCAGCTCGAAG
>DEUU01000276.1:0-733 GCA_002362735.1 Dehalococcoidia bacterium UBA3254 | reverse complement strand
AGCTCGAAGTTGTTGCTGGCCGCAGTGAAGGCAATCGTCGCTGTCTTAGAGTAATTGGCCCCAATCTTCTTTCCCATATAGAACGAGACCAGGAACATTATTATGAAATAAACGAGCAGGGGAGCGGCGATCTTCAACACATCCATGGGAAGTTGTATTATGTATTCACCTTTAAGTGAGAACATCACTATGATTGTGAAAAGCAGGGCAGCCAGGGTAATGGGGCTGATCTTAGGAATGAATTTACTTTCATACCAGGCTTTGCCTTTGGCTTTGATAAGTAAAAAGCGGGTTAACATGCCTCCGAAGAAGGGGATGCCGAGATAGATCAGTACGCTCTGGGCAATCTGCCAGAGGGTAATCTCTACTATTGAACCCTTTAGCCCAAACCAGGTAGGTAGTATAGTGATAAAAATATAAGCAAATACTGAATAGAACAGAATCTGGAAAATAGAGTTAAAGGCTACCAATCCGGCGGCATATTCATTATCACCCTGGCAGAGGGTATTCCAGACAATCACCATGGCGATGCAACGAGCCAAGCCCATCATGATCAATCCCATCATATATTCCGGCATTGGCCAGAGAAAGCCCAGAAAACCAATGGCTAAGAAGAACATCAGGAAAGGACCGATGATCCAGTTCTGCACCAGCGATAGTCCAAGGATACGCCAGTCCCGGAAGACTCTTCCCATCTCCTCGTATTTTACCTTCGCCAGGGGCGGATACATCA
>DEUU01000311.1:8885-9075 GCA_002362735.1 Dehalococcoidia bacterium UBA3254 | reverse complement strand
GGGTCTGGGTCTATACCAAAATCGCGGAGAAACTTGGCATTGACCCCAGAAAATTTTTTAAATATTACACCAGCGATGAAAACTGGGAAAAAGACTGGGAAAGATACCAAAAAGACGTTTATCAGGGGATAGTCGATTACTATCAAAAAAAAGGAATCACAGTTCCGCTATGGGAAGAATTTACTCAGGG
>DEUU01000311.1:0-8618 GCA_002362735.1 Dehalococcoidia bacterium UBA3254 | reverse complement strand
AAATTCATCAACTGTGATGAGTATGACGATGTCCCCTTTACGGGATGGGATGATCAGATAAAAAAGGACCTGCCCTTCAGGACCGGCTCGGGTAAGATCGAATTATATTCGAAATACATTGACAATGAAGCCAACCGCGGCCGGGGTGAACATTACGACGCCAGCGGCAGGCTCTATGAGAACCTTCCCTCTGATTGGGGAGAAATGAAGGCGTCACCCCATTACCGTGCGATTCCCAGAGGAATGGATGACCCCCTGACTGCTCAATACCCGTTACTATTAATCACACCGCACTCCCGGTACCGCGTGCATTATCTATTCTGGGAACATTCCTGGCTGCGCGACCATGTTTACCGGCACCGGATATGGATTAATGCTCTGGACGCCCAGGCAAGAGGCATCCAGGATAATGATTTGATGATGGTCTACAACGACCGCGGCCGGGTGGTTATGCCAGCTTATGTTACCTGGAGGATGATGCCGGGAACCATTCTGCTGCATGCCGGTGGGAACGTAGATTTAAGCGAGTCTGGAATTGACTTCGGAGCCTCGCCGTCCACCTTGCTCGGGGGGGAATTCGAGAGTTGCCTGGCTCCTGCCAGGGCTACTAATCTGGTCCAGGCAATAAAATATAACGGGGAAAAATAGTGACGCAGTATGGATTTTTTATAGATCTGAGCCGCTGCATCGGATGCAACGGCTGTACAATCGCGTGCAAGCAATGGCATAATCTATCTCCCGGGCCGACCAAGTGGATGCGGGTGTACCAGTGGGAAAACGGTTCTTTCCCTGATATTCAACTGAACGTGCTGCCCATCATGTGTTTGCATTGTGAAAATCCCGTTTGCGTTAAGGCTTGCCCCCACCAGGCGCTTCATAAGGAAAACAAATACGGAGCTGTTCTGGTCGATGCCAGCCAATGTACCGGAGAGCGCCTCTGCTGGAAGGCTTGCCCGTATGGAGCTCCCCAATTTGAAGGAGATCAGCGCGGACTAAAGATGACGAAATGCAATATGTGTTTTGACCGACTGGAACAAGGCAAGAGTCCGATCTGCGTCCTGAGCTGTTCCCTTAGAGCCCTGGAGTTTGGTCCGATCGAAGAGCTAAAAGAAAAATACGGTCAACTGCACCAGCTAGATTATTTACCCAAAAACTCAATCACCAGGCCGTCTGTTATCTTCAAGCCCATCGACGGTAAAAAGCCCATCGTACCCTGGGACAGCCGGAGAGCTCTGGAGTTGTGGCAAAAGAGGCATCCGGATAAGAACCTAACCTTGCCGGATGTCATTGATGAAATACAGGATATGGGAAAAATTTCTGAAAACTCCCCGGGACGACACAAACTGGTATTGAAAGCCCGGAATTCAGAGGAATTAATGTTCTATACCACGGATGATGAATAGAAATCAAACCTAATATAATTTCGGAGGAAAACAGTGATAGACAAGAGATTATTTGAATTTCCCATCAGTTATACTACTCTAGTCGGAAAAATTGCCCTTGGCTGGGGCGCCCATGAGACCGTGGCGGATGAATGTAAGGCCGCCGGTATCAAGAAAGCTCTCCTCATCACCACCGGTCTTAGAGGAACTGGCATTGTGGAAGAAATACAGTCTATATTATCTTATGGTAGTATCTCCACCGTACTTTATGACAAAGTATCCTCCAATCCCAGAGATACTCAGGTCATGGAGGCTTATCAAATCTTCAAAGACTCTCAGTGTGATGGAGTGGTCTCGGTAGGTGGAGGCAGCTCTCATGATTGCGGTAAAGGCGTAAGAGCTGTAGAAGCTAACGGTGGCCGCTATATCTGCGAGATGGCCTGTTTCCTCGACCCTCCCTGGATGGACGCCATGAAGAACTACCATCCAGTTACCGTACCCCAGATCTCTGTGAATACTACAGCCGGAACGGGAGCCGAATCAACGATGGCGACGGTTATCGTTAATACACGGGTCAACTGCAAGCATCTGATGATGCTGCCGGGACAGGCTCCCAACACCGCTATTATTGACCCCCTGCTGGTCAGAATGATGCCTCAGAACCTGGCCGCTCAAACCGGGTTTGATGCCCTGGCTCACGCATTTGAATCTTATCTCTCCTACATGCCCAACAAGCATAGCCGGGCTCTGGTTCTAAGCACCATGACCCTGGTCAGCGAAAACCTCCGTGATTTTGCCTTCAATCGCATGAATGCGAAAGCCTGTGAAAATATGTGTTGGGCGGAGTCCATGGCGGGAGTGGGTATCAGCTATGGAGGAGCCGTCGGTATTGTCCATGGTATCGGTCATGGAATCTCAACTCTTTATGGAATTCATCACGGACTGGCAAATGCGGCCATTACCCTCCCCTTTGAAAGATATAATGAACCGGCCTGTCCGGAAAAATTCGGTGAGATGGCTAAAGCCATGGGTGTAGACATCCGCGGACTAACTACCGCACAGGCAGCAGACAAGTGGTTTGATGAGATCGAGAGACTGCTCAAGGACCTCAATATTCAAACTGGAAATCTGAAGCAGCAGTTCGGGGTGAAAGAATCAGACCTGGACCATCTGGTTAGCAAACAATATCATAACGACTTCTGCATGGAAGGCAATCCGCGCAAATATAACTATGACGAAATCATGAAGATCCTTAAAGAGATGTTGTAATTTCAAGTAGAAAAAAGTACAAGAAGGGAAATATGATTAACAAGAACATTTTTCAATTCCCCATTAACTACACCAGTATTATTGGACAGATAGCCATAGGATGGGGCGTTCACGAGACGGTGGCGGATGAATGCAAAAAAAACAAGATTAAAAAAGCTTTGGTCACCACCACCGGTCTCAAGGGGACAGGAATCGTCGACCAAATTCTCAGTATTTTGCATTATAATGGAATTTCAACGGAAGTCTATAATAAAGTCAGTTCCAACCCCACCGATAACCAGGTCATGGAAGCTTATAAAATATTCGTAGATACTCAATGCGACGGAGTAGTTTCGATTGGCGGCGGCAGTTCTCATGACTGTGGTAAAGGAGTCCGGGCAGTGCACGCCAACGGCGGAAGATATATCTGCGATATGTCGATGTTCATCAATCCTCCCTGGTTCGAGGAAAAGAAGAAATTTAAACCGGTTACCCTGCCCCAGGTCACCATAAACACTACCGCCGGCACGGGTGCAGAATCTACTTCGAACGCCCCGATTATTAATACTAAAGTCAGATCTAAACAATTGATCTGGCTTGATGGGTTGGGAGCCAACATCGCCCTGACGGATCCCCTGCTGGTCCGCTGCATGCCCCAGACCTTCGCATCCTGGACGGGTTTCGACGCCTTAACCCATGCTTTCGAGTCCTATGTCTGCCGTCTGCAGACCCATTACAGCAAAGCGATGGCTTTGCATGTGGTGAAAACAGTCTCTGAAAACCTGCGCGAATTTTCATTTAACCGGATGAATCACAAAGCCTGCGAGAACATGTGCTGGGCGGCATCGATGGGTGGAGTCGGCCTTTGTTATGGAGGAGGAGTCGGTATTGTCCATGGGCTTGGACATGGTATCTCCACTCTTCATGGGTGCCACCATGGCCGGGCCAGCGCCGTCGTAGCGCTCCCTGGTGAAAGATACAATGAACCGGTCTGTCCCGAAAAATTCGGAGAGATGGCGGCGGCTATGGGAGTAGATACCCGCGGTATGACTCTGATGCAGGCATCGGATAAGTGGTTTGAAGAAATTGAAAGATTGCTCAAAGACTTAAATATCCAGACCGGCAGCCTGAGTAAACAATTCGGCATGACCAAAGAAGATGTCCGGCATATTGTAAAATATCAATATGAAAACGATTTCGCCCGCGAAGGCAATCCCCACGACTTCAATTTTGATGAGGTAGTGGCGCTATTTGACAGTCTGCTCTAGTCACAGCAAAATCAGACGGGATAAAAAAGATTTTAGAAGAATAAATATATAGTGAAGAAGGAGATCAATGATTAATAAACAGATTGCTCAATTCCCTATTATCTACACTAACCCCATTGGAAGAATTGCTATCGGTTGGGGAGCCCATGAGACGGTAGCAGACGAATGTAAAAGCATCGGAATAAAACATGTTTTGATTGTGACCACCGGTCTGAAAGGTAACGGCGTGGTGGACACTATCAAACAGATACTAACCACCCAGGGTGTGTCGGTGGAACTTTATGACAAGGTCACTTCCAATCCTAAAGATTACCAGATCATGGAAGCCTATAAAATGTTCATGGACACCAAATGCGACGGTGTTATCTCCATCGGCGGAGGAAGCTCTCATGATACCGGTAAGGCGGTCCGGATCGTTGCCTCCAACGGAGGAAGGAATATTACCGAATTTGCGGCTTTTATCGATCCACCCTGGATGCCGGAGCTTAAAAAATATAACGCCATCAAAATCCCCCAGATTACGATTAATACGACCGCCGGGACAGGAGCTGAATCCACCATGTTCTGTACCTTTACGAACACCAAAGCCCGCGCCAAACAATCAGCCCTGCTGCCCAGCGCCTCGGCTCAACTGGCGATCGTCGACCCGCTGATAATTAGAATGATGCCCAAGAATATTGCAGCCCAGACCGGCTTTGATGCCTACACCCATGGTTTTGAAGCTTATGTCAGCCGGATGACTTCTCAACATGGCGGAGCCATGGAGTTAAGGGTTTTGAGACTCGTTAATGAAAACCTGAGGGAGTTTGCCTATAACCGGATGAACCACAAGGCTGCTGAAATGATGTGCTGGGCAGCCAATATGGGCGGCGTCGCCATCAGCTTTGGCTCTGGCGCCGGTGTTGTACACGGACTGGGACATCAGATCGGCGCATTAAGCGACTGTCATCACGGACTGATCAATGCAGCCCTCACCTTAACCCTTGAGAGATACAACCAGCCTTCCTGTCCGGAGAAATTTGCCGCCATGGCGGAAGCTATGGGAGTTGATACGCGTGTTATGACTACCTTACAGGCCTCCGATAAATGGTTTGAAGAAACGGAAAGATTGCTTAAAGACCTGGGACTTGAATCCAATAATCTGACTAAACAATTCGGGATTCAGGAAAATGATATTGAACACATTCTCAAGATATATGCCAATGATTTCTCCAACGAAGGCAATCCGAAAGATCTTAATATTGATGATTGCCGCCGTCTGCTGAAGAGCATGCTCTAGGAATCCCGCAGACCAAAAATTAAAGGTGTCATCCTGCAACAAAAAAGTCAGGAGAAACGGGATGACACCTTTACCCTTACCTTTCTGGCTTTACTTCAACCACCTCATCGGTAGTACTCGATTTGCGGATATATTTAGGAGTCAGGGAAATATCCAGGAATTCAACCGGCTTGCCGATTCTCTTCCACAACAACGGACCATGAGTGAGCCCTTTCGGTACATGGATGATCGTGGGTTTAGTAACAATATACTCTTCCTCCTCATCGCCCAGGTGAAATACGATCTCAGCATCGAAATCATCCGCATTTAACGGATTAGGGCTGGCAAATACCAGGATCTGGTCAAAATCATGCTTGTGAGCTTTCTTAATCATCAAGAAAGGCTGAGTAATAAAGGAGCGGCTCAGAACAAAATTCGCTCCCATTCCATCCTTTTCGCCTTCCCAATGGATGGACCTTTCCACGACCTCTGGGTTCATATTCTTCTCAAAAGGATTAGTGATGACGTGCTTGCTGTACTTTTTAACTGCCATTATTTAATCCCCTCCTTTTAACATTCAGATGCTTCACTATATTTTTTTAAGGGTAAATACTAATCAAAACCGTACCATTGAATGATTTTATCCAGCGGCTCCTTGTCAGAACGGAATTCTTTGGCGATTTTATTATTCCAATCGGGGTAACCGATAGCAATACCGATCAGAATGAGTTTTGATACCGGTATTCCTATCGCTTGGCGTATTACTGAGGGGTAAGCTACTGCCTGGGCTTGAGCGATAGTACCTAATCCGTAGCTAGTCGCCAGCAACATAATATTCTGTTCAATCGCCCCGCAATCAAAAACTGCCCAGGCATTGATACCTTTAGGCTGAAAATAGAAATGACGGTCGATGAGAATATAAATCACGCAGGGAGCGCCGAAGCTCTGTAAATTATTTAAACGCCACGATCCTCTACCCTGCTTGTCTTCTCTTTTAATCCCTAGAACGGAGTATTCCTTATCGCCCAGTTTGCGAATGCGGTGGATATAGGGTTCTGGCATTTCTGGAGGGTTAGGGACGTCCATAACAAGCGGCTGTTCAGCTCTTTCCACAAGACCTTTTTTAATTTCCGCGAGTTTGCTGCCGGTTACTATGGCGAATTCCCAGGGTTGAGTATTAGCCCAGGAAGGAGCATTTTGGGCTTGCATGATGATCTCCTTCAGGACATTCTGAGGTACAGGGTCGGTTTTGAACGCCCGGATAGCTTTGCGGGCTTTAATCGCTTCAATTAAATCCATGCTTTTCCTCCTTTTCGATGTTTTTATTATACAATACGGAAAGGAGCTATAGAAAACAGGGACTTTATCCCGGAAGCCCGAAGACAGAATAGAGACAGGCCCGACAAGAAGAGGCTATAATAAAACCGGAGAATAAATCGGGACTCAGTAATAATCATTTTTAGAAAAGGAGTGTATCATGGACTTGAATGAATTAGCATCCAGACTACAAAACGTTGAGGACGAGCTGGCAATTGAACGATTGGAAAAAATTTACGGCTATTACATGGACAATCAAATGTTTAAAGAAGCCTACGAATGCTTTTCGGCTAATGCTGAATCTATTGAGATTGCCGACCGGGGTGTATTTAAAGGTTTTGATGGAATAAAAAGATTCTTTTTAGGATATATGGGAAAAGAGCACGAGATGGGAAAAGGCCACGAAAACCGCAAGTCAGGGGTATTCTCTTTCCATATGCAGCATCAAGGTGTGGTGACAGTTGCGCCAAATGGCAAGACGGCTAAAGGCCGCTGGTACTTGCTGATGCTACAGGCCCGACCTTATCCCAAAAATGGTCCCATGAGATCGGTAATAGGGCACGGTATATACGAGAATGAATTTGTTAAAGAGAATGGAGTCTGGAAATTCCAGAAAGTGTACATGAGCCTGAATTTCCGCTCACCCGTTGGAGAAGGCTGGGCAGCGATTCCGGTCATCGGCGAGGGAAGGGCGACCGAATCGGACACTCCGCCTACTGATTATCATCCTTATCCTGATATGAGACTCGTACCGATGCATTGGAAGCACCCGGTCACCGGAAAATAAAAAAGAAGGGCGGGTTTTCGAACCCGCCCTTCTTTTTTACAATTTAAACATATTCCAGACTGGAAAGATCTTTCAGTCTATTCCAATCCTGATTAACCTTCGCCTGGATGCGGTTTATCTCCACTTCGGATAGATGTCTGAATCTACCCTGTGACTTCAAGTAATCATTCACTGGCTTGAGAGTCTCAGGATTGATGCTAATTTTGTATTTCCCGTTTTCTACTTCATACAATGGGAACATTCCTGTCTGCACTGCCAGACGGCCAACTTGAATGGCATTATCGGTGGGACAGCGCCATCCGGTAGGACAGGGTGAGAGGATCTGGATATAAGCGGGACCTTTAGTCTCCATACCCTTTTTTACTTTGTTCATCAAATCACGATAGTAGCTGGGACAGGCAGTCGCAATATAAGGAATCCCGTGAGCTACCGCGATAGAAGGCAAGTCCTTCTTCCAGGTAAACTGTCCAACGCTCTTTTTTCCGGCTGGAGAAGTAGTTGTCGTAGCGCCATAAGGTGTAGAAGAAGAGCGCTGGATTCCGGTATTCATATAAGCTTCATTGTCAAAACATATATAAAGGAAATTATGTCCTCTTTCCATGGCTCCTGATAGAGCCTGAAGTCCGATATCGCTCGTTGCTCCATCGCCACCCATAGCAACGACCTTAACACCAGACATGTCTCGGCGACCTTTGCGAGTCAGGACCTTCAGACCGGCTTCTACTCCGGAGGCTACTGCCGCCGTATTCTCGAAAAGGGTATGAATCCACGGCACAGTCCAGGAAGTAAAGGGAAATTGACTGGAGACGATTTCCATGCAACCTGTAGCATTAACAATAATAGCATTATCCCCGATAACCTTACATGCCAGCCTCACAGCCAGCGCTTCACCACAACCGATACAGGCCCGATGCCCGGGTGAAAATCTTTCTTTTAAATCAATTTTAGTCTGTACACTCATTATTCTCTTACCCCGAATATCTCAAATTCTCGATTACTACCTTTTTGGGCAATCTCAATTCCACGATCGATGATATTTTCAAAATCAGTTGGTGAGATATCTCTGCCGCCTAAGCCGCCGACAAATCCGACCACTCTGGGTCTTTTATCCAGAGGATATAAGGCAGATTTAATCTCAGTCGCTACGGGGCCGCCCTGCCCCAGAGAGAGAGCCCTGTCCAAGATGACCAGATTTTTGGCGCCCTTGACGACCTGCCGGACTTCTTCATAGGGGAATGGCCGCCAGAGCCGGATGCGGAAGAGGCCTACTTTTTTACCATTTTCTCTCATTTTGTCGACCGCCATCGAAGCCGTCTCGCTGAAGCTGCCCATAACCATCAAGAGAGTGTCACAATCTT
>DEUU01000470.1 GCA_002362735.1 Dehalococcoidia bacterium UBA3254 | reverse complement strand
AATCCTCCAGGTTTCCAAGAACCTGGTCATTGTCGCTGAGGATGTGGACGGAGAAGCCCTGGCTACGTTAGTCGTCAATAAACTCCGCGGCACGATCAATATTCTAGCCGTGAAAGCCCCGGGATTTGGCGATCGCCGGAAAGCCATGCTCGAAGATATGGCTATTCTTACCGGCGGCACAGTTATTTCCGAGGAAGTCGGTCGCAAGCTGGATTCCGTTACTGTAGATGACCTGGGACGAGCCCGCCGCATCACCTCCGATAAAGACAACACCACGGTGGTGGAAGGCAAAGGCCAGGAGTCAGCCATTGAAGCCAGAATCAAACAGATCAAAGCCCAGATTGCCGAAACTACTTCGGATTTCGATCGCGAAAAGCTTCAGGAACGCCAGGCCAAATTAGCCGGCGGAGTCGCCGTGATTAAAGTCGGCGCGGCCACTGAAACAGAATTGAAAGAAAAGAAACATCGCGTTGAAGACGCTCTGTCTGCTACAAAAGCCGCAGTTGAAGAGGGCATTTTGCCCGGTGGCGGCGTTGGTTTGCTCAGTGCTCTCACAGCCCTGGATTCGCTCAAAGCCGAAGGCGATGAAGCTACGGGCGTCGATATTGTCAAGAAGGCTATCGAAGAACCCATTCATTTCATCGCTGAGAATGCCGGACGTGACGGCGCGGTCGTCGTGGATACGATCAAGAGAAGCCCCAAGGGCTGGGGCTATGATGCTGTTGCTGATGATTTTGGTGATATGATCCAGAAAGGCATTATTGATCCGACCAAGGTGGTCCGTACCAGTCTCCAGAACGCTTCCAGTATCGCCAGCATGGTGCTCATCACCGAATCCCTGGTAGCCGATATTCCGGAAAAGAAAGAAGCGGCTGCTCCTGCAATGCCGCCCGGCGGTGGTTACGGCGGAATGGACATGTAGTCCAACAGTCCACTGAATGTAAAAAGTCCCTGCCGGAGCGCAGGGACTTTTTTTATATCTTCAGAAGTTTTTGTAAAGGTTTGCCATCGGAGATAGGGCCGACGACAGACAAACGAAGATTTTCCATAACCATCAGTTCGCGGGCAATTTTTTGAATTCGCCCGGGTGTTACCGAATCGATGATTTTGATGATTTCATCCAGGGTGATGATGCGGTTCATGAGCATTTCCTGACCGCCGATCCATCCGGCAACATTGCGGCTGTCTTCCATCCTCAACAACAGACGGCCTTTGGAAATTTCCCGGGCTTTGTGCATTTCTGCCTCGGGAATATTCTCGGTAATCTTTTCTAACTGCTCCATGACAGCCCTGACGGTCTTCTGTAAATTTTGCGGGTCAACGCTGGCGGTAATGGTCAATGAACCGGTATCCAGATAATGCTCGACGTAGCTATTAATACTGTAAGCGAGTCCCAGCTTGTCACGGATTTCGCTGAACAGACGGCTGCTCATGCCTTCGCCCAGGACGACATTCAGGAGGTCCAGCGAAAAACGCTCGGGATGAGAAATCGAGATCCCGGGCAAAGCCAAGCAGAGGTGGGCCTGTTCCGTGTCCCGCTTCTCTATCTTTAACCTCTCTCCCGTATGCTCATGATAGGGAAGGTAATCAGAGTGCGGTTCGGGGTTGGACCATTTTCCCAGGAGACGGTTAGTGACTTCCAGGACTTCATCATGCTTCACATTCCCTGTGACCGTCACCACTGTGTTTTCAGGGGTGTATTTAGCTTTTAAAAAATTTAATATGGCCTTCCGGTCGGTCCCGTTTACAGATTCCTTCGTTCCCGCAATATCTCGACCCAGGGGATGCGGAGCCCAGAGTAGTTCATCAATCAGCATTCCGGCCTGCTGAGAAGGGGAGTCCTTACACATATGGATTTCTTCAACGATTACCTGCCGCTCTTTTTCTATGTCCTCAGAATTGAATTTGGAATGTAGCAGCATGTCCACCAGGACTTCTGTAGCATCCGGAAAATGTTCTCTGGTCACCTTGCACCAGTAGAAGGTCATCTCTTTATCGGTTGCGCCATTCAGGATCCCGCCGATTCCTTCAATAGCTTCGGAAATGTCCCGGGATGTAGGGCGGTTCGGTGTTCCGCGGAAGAGCACATGTTCGATAAAATGGGAGGTCCCCGCCTCAGCATCAGACTCATAGCGAGACCCGACGCCAATGAACAGGGCGATGCAGACCGAGTGAGTATGAGGCATATAGCCGGAAAGAACCCGCAGTCCATTGCTCAGGACAGTTTTTTGGTACAAATTTACACCTCGAGCAAACACAATAATTATTTCATTATGGCAACCAATAGGTCAGAAAAAGATGATAAATTTCCGAAATCGGGTATGACTTAATTTTATGTTATATATCAGATAGTGTCAAACGTAAACGACGTTACCTTTCGATGACACTCTTCTCATGAACTGGAAGTCTTTCTCCAGGATGAAATCAGAATGTCAGGACATTCTACCACATTAACCTTGAGAAAGTCGGTCAGCGGGTTAAGAATGCAGATTAAATCTAACAGGAGCCGTTATCCGGGTTGATGGAGATATTTCGCTGCCAGCAGGATGAGGCCCAGCACGCAGGCAGTGATCAAAAGAGATTTAACGTAACCCAGGATGTAATCCAAACGGACCATCCCGCAGCGTCCGGGGAACAACCTTCCGATGGCCTGATAGCCCCGGATCGGATTGAAACCGTAAAATACTCCGGGAACACTTATGATTCCCGAATAGCAGTGTTTGCTGGCTTCTTCCTTCAGTTCGTGGCTGGTAAAGATTACGGTGATAATGATCCAGAGGATTCCCCGTTTAAAAAGTTCAATCAATTCTCCCAGTGCGAAATTATCCATCTATCCTCCCCGGCGCCCACTTGCAGGCTATATCCAGAACGAACCTGATCATATATCGCTTGAAATACGTATTAATACTGCGGTTATTACTTATTCCCAATCATAACGCATTCCTGGCGTCCAGGCAAGTGAGTTTAAGCCGGATGAAGGCTAAAAATCAGGTTGAAAACTGTTGACAACCGTCCGGAGACATGATATAGTAACAATGTTTCTGGAACCCCTCATCACTTCTCCCCCTTAATAATGGGACCAATGGTTGGGGGTTTAAAAAGTCAATTTTTCCCCCCAATGGGATGTTGTTGACAAAAAAACAGGAAAGTAGTAATATAGAAAATGTCCCTTAAAAATGGGGCAGAAAAGAACCTTAACAACTGGATAGCGGAAGGAAGTTTTTCTAGCACAA
>DEUU01000055.1:16675-17087 GCA_002362735.1 Dehalococcoidia bacterium UBA3254 | reverse complement strand
TAATTATATCCGCACCGTAATTTATCGGCCTCACCAGTCCTACCCCACAGGTATTATCGACAATCAATGGGATACCGGCTTGATGCGCGATACCCGCCAATTTTTCGAAATCAGGAACATCGAGCTTCGGATTTCCAATGGTTTCAACATATATCAAACGGGATTTTTCCGTAATAGCTCTTTCAAAATCATCCGGTTTGCTCGAATCTACAAAGATCGTTTTCCGCCCCAGCTTGCTAAACATATTATTAAGCTGCTGATATGTACCCCCGTAGAGATTGTTTCCCGCAACAATCTCATCGCCTAACTGGGTGATCGCCAAAACCGCCAGAGCCTGGGCAGCATGCCCCGAAGAAGTAGCTAGAGCCCCTATTCCGCCTTCTAACGCGGCCATTCTTTTCTCAAATACATC
>DEUU01000055.1:0-16405 GCA_002362735.1 Dehalococcoidia bacterium UBA3254 | reverse complement strand
GTGGTCGGATTCATCATGCGAGTATATATGTTGCCAAATTCTTTTAAAGCAAAGAGATTTGCGGCTTGTTCTGTACTCTGAAATACGTATGAAGTAGTTTGATAAATCGGCACAGCTCTGGCTCCGGTCGCGGGGTCAGCTTTTTCTTGACCGGCGTGTAATGCCAGAGTTTCTATTTCATATTTATTAAGATCATCATTTTCTATTGACATCGTTTGCCCTCTTTAGTCCTTAAATATAATACATTTCAGAACGTGTCTCTTTGCTTCGTTGCCGGTTAGCTAAATCCAATACGGTATTTGTTTCCAATACTTTTTCCATTGCTCTGGTAAGGTCATTCCAGAGATCCTGCGTAGCACAAAGACCGGAGCGCGTACAATTCTGGGAGCCACTCAGGCAGTCTACCGGAGCAAGAGGACCTTCCAGAATTTCGAGTATGTCTATGAGCCGTATATCTTGTGGCAGTTTGGCGAGATTTATTCCGCCTTTGGCTCCTCTTGTACTTTTAATAATCCCGGCTGATATGAGCGGAATTATCAAGTGTTCCAGATATGAAAGCGAGATCCGCTGCCTACCGGCAATATCTTTTAACTGAATGGGTTTGCCGGTGCTGTTCAACGCCAGATCCATCAAAGCACGCATTCCGTATCGGGTTCTTGTTGAAAGTTTCATTTTAATTCCTTGTTTACTATTGTTATCATATTAGTCATAATAAAATAAATATAAAGTGATGTCAACCCTTCGAGATAGCGTAAATATGACCTGATGAATGATGAGAAAAATGTAAGTAAACAAGTTGAAAGATTCAACTCTGATTGGTTTATGGAGGACTAGTTCAGGAGTGGATTTTAGTTAATATCCTCTACATTCAAGCCCATCATGATGGATTCCAGCACACCTCCGGCAACCGTACGCATGCCTTCTCGAATGGAGAAGCAAACCTTTTTATCATGGAGAGGATCAATATCAAATAACCTGGCATTGGCAAGGACCTTGATTTCACTTCTTAGAATACCCCGTAACATACCTGAAATGGGTGCTTTTAAAGCAACATCGTTTAAGTTGCCGACAATATCTCCTGCCAATACCGCGTCACCGATATTTTTATCTGTCGTAAAAACTCCGGCATCTTCTGCGGTAACCTCAATTTCTTTTAAGGCGCTTTCTATTTCTTCGTCTTTATCGGTGGCAAAGTCAGATTGACCTTCTACTAAAACCTTCCCTAAATTGCTCCCGCTGTTCGTACCTATCACCATATGGACGTTTGTCCCAACGTTAAATCCCGGGCCGATGCCTACGACGAGTGGCGCATCTGTAACCTTGGTATTTGTCTCTCTCTTTAACATCATTGCATTTATTAATACATCCGGTTGAAGAAGGGGTTTTACTGATAACTCAGGATCCACAACGACAGGTATATTTCCATTTCGCCAGACCTTGTAAATATGTTCCAACGAGGGAATTGCCCTCTCCCCTACGACATCTTCAATAGACTTGACACTCTCAAAAACAGCTTCTGAAAAACTTGTTCCACGGTTTATTGCTGAGGGAAACGCTAACTCTGTGATACAGACTCTAAAGTGGCTCCTTGTCAACTTATGCGCAATGGCAGTGCCAACCTCCCCCCCACCTCTTATTAAAACAATCAAATCTGTTAACTTTCTCATCTCTTCTCCTGGTTAGCTTATTAGTATCCTATTTTACTCCTTCTATTCAAGGCTGCATAGTCCTGAATTTGATTATCACCTCTCACAACTGATGCTTATCCATTACTATAATGTAATTGAACGGGCTTCAAATCCGGATGTTCCTATTGGATCATGGTATAAACACTATCCGATGTAATGTGAAAATAAAACCGGAAGGAGTATCCACTTGCCAGAAATAATTACGCCTTTTTTTGTTTTTAGAGAGCTCAACCGCACCCGGCAAATATTGGAAATTCTCTTTAAATATGAATTCGGTGATTTCCTGGATCGTATCCGGATCTGGGAGCATTCCAATATCGAACAGCGCCTCCTCCGCCGGAATCCGCCGGAAATAGTCACTCTTACCTTCGCCGAAAGAGTCCGGATGGCAATTACTGAGTTAGGGCCCACTTTTATTAAGCTGGGCCAAATGCTCTCTACCCGGCCCGATGTCGTCTCTCCCGAATTGATTGTGGAGCTAGAGAAACTGGTCGACCGCGTCGGTTTTTTACCGGCAGATACGGTTAGAGAAGTAATTGAAGCGGAATTTGGCAAACCAGTCCTTGAAATCTTCGATACATTTGAAGACAAACCTCTAGCTGCCGCATCGATTGCTCAGGTCCACCGAGCAACCTTAAATGGAGAAAACCTGGCAATTAAAATTCAGCGGCCCAACATTCAAAATGTAATTAAAGCTGATCTGGAAATCATGCGTGCTATCGCTATTCTGATGGAAAAATATTTGCCTGGATCATATCTGTTAGATCCGAAGGGCCTAGTAGAGGAATTTGCGGATGATATCGTTAAGGAATTGGACTTCCGAAAAGAGGCGAGTAACCTTAAGCATTATACTGATAATTTTTCCAATTATGTTTGGATTAAAATTCCGAAAATCTATGACCATCTCTGTACCGGGAAGATCATTACTATGGATTATCTCGATGGAGTTAGCATCACTGATGTTGAAAGATTAAAACGAGAGGGCTATGATACGGAACAGATCGCTATCCACGGTGTTGAAATAAGCTTGAAATCTGTCCTGGAATTTGGATTTTTCCATGCCGATCCTCACGCCGGCAACATGCTGGTTTTACCTGGCAATGTGATCGGATTACTCGACTATGGAATGATGGGTACGTTTTCAACCAGGACCAGATATCGGCTCATCGAAATGTTCACTTTTATCAGGACTCACAATGAGAAGAGTCTGGCCAGAGTACTGGGAGAACTGTTTGACGTTGAGGGAATGGACCCGCATGACTTTGAAGAGGGTGTGGCGATGCTTCTCGAGGAAAATACCATATCTTCCGGAGAAGTCCAATTGGGATCGTTGATCATAGGTCTTATCAAGCTGGCCGGCACACACAAAATTCCTTTCCCCAAGCACCTTCTCTGGATCGCCAAAACAATAGCTGCCATTGACTCTCTTTCACGAAAATTAGGGGCAAATTTTAATCTCCTGGACGCTGCGCAACCTTTTGCCGACCGTTTTCTTAATAAAAGAGCCTCTGCTTTTAAAACCATTCGCAATTCGTATTTTTGGAAGGATAGGGCACTCGAAATGGTGGAAGACCTGCCTTATGAGCTTAATGATATTCTTCACCGTTTCGCCACCGGTAAAGTGCGGTTTGAGTTCCGCCCGGTTGGGATGGAAGAAGGACGTTATTTGACCGTGAGGATGATCAACCGCATCGTCTTAGCCTTCTTAACGGGGACCATATTTCTGGGTTCCGCGGTGCTGGCGCTTTCGGGACTGCCGCCATTTATCGGCGCGGTTCCATTTTTGGGAGCTATTGGCATGATCCTTTCTTTGGTTCTCGGGCTCGCGTTAATCTTCTCTATACTTCTTGGTAAAAAATGACAGCGCGTTTCGCAGAGTAAGGGGATATAGATGGTCCTTATTTCCATATTATTACTCGAAAGCCTCAACTATTTGATTGACAGCCCTTTGTATCATCGATTCGCTAATCAGAGTGATGTCAGGTTGGGCGGAGTTTGTGGAGCTATGATGAAAATGGAATTTATCTGCATAGGCTACTTCTCTATTCAGGATTAAAGTGATGGAATCATCGGCATATTTCCTTCTGGCTTCTTCAACCGTTAGTTTTCCGGTGATAATATCATTCATTAAATTTAATATCAAATAGTTTCTTGCCTCTGAATCACATCGCACTGAAACTTCTCCCGCCGTGCGATCAACCAGAATGCTACCATTAAAAGTCAGGATTTGCCCTGCATACTCTGAGGGTATTGAATAGTTAAATGTCTGCAACAAGAAATCGTTATGCGGAAGGGGAAAATTGTGTGGCAATTCATCTCTAAGAACCACCGTACGCTTCCAGGGAAAATTTTCATACCAGGTTATACGGTGATTGCATGCTTCATTTGGTTCTCCGTATTTACCGATCATTTCGATAGTAGTCTTTTTGGGCAATCCTGGCCAATCTCGTATCAAAGCGTCGACCTCTTGTCTAGAGACAACGGTCCCCGGATATCTTTTGGGGTCGGATTGCAACAGTCGGCTGGATAAAATATTCACTGCTTTCAATGCCGCGCTTTTTATTTGGTCTAACGCAAGCTCTTTCTTTTCCATGCGATAATCTCCTCAGGGAATAAAGAAATTAAATCTTCTTAATTTCATTATAGTTAATCTTATTCCCTTGGGTTTACTATCGAATAGGTACGCTCTGCGCAGCTAATCTGTGTCTTGAAACAACCAGGTTGACAGATATCTCTCACCGGTATCCGGGATAATTACTACGATGAGTTTACCTTTATTTTCTTTTCGCTTCGCTACTTCTACCGCCGCCCAGGCTGCTGCACCTGAAGAAATACCGACGAGCAAACCTTCTTCCCTGGCTAATCTTCGCGCCATCGTTCCAGCATCTTCGTTGGTAACGGGAATGATTTCATCTATCAGGTCTTTGCGGAGGACCTCCGGGATGAAGCCTGCGCCTATACCCTGTATTTTATGTGATCCCGGTTTTCCACCGGAAAGAACAGGCGAACCTGCCGGCTCCACGGCAATCGATTTAAAACCATTTTTCCTCTTCTTTAGAACTTCCGTAACTCCGGAAATAGTGCCTCCTGTTCCCACCCCCGCTACCAGAATATCTACTTTACCTTCCGTATCACGCCAGATTTCTTCAGCGGTAGTCAATCTATGGATCTCCGGATTGGCTGGATTATTAAATTGCTGCGGCATAAAAGAGTTAGGGTTTTGCCCTAATATTTCTTCTGCTTTTTTGATTGCACCACCCATCCCCTCAACTCCAGGAGTCAGAACAATTTGCGCCCCAAAAATGGACAACAATTTTCTTCTTTCTAACGACATCGTATCCGGCATGGTTAAAATCAACTTGTAACCCCTCGTGGCACAGACAAATGCCAGGGCTATGCCAGTATTTCCGCTGGTCGGCTCAATGATTAGAGTGTCCTGGTTTATCAGACCGCGTTCCTCTGCATCCAGTATCATCGCTACACCGATTCTATCTTTAACACTATGGAGCGGATTAAATGACTCCAGCTTCGCAACTACCAGGGCATTAGCGTCTCCAACGACATGATTTAGTCTCATCAGAGGAGTGTTGCCGATGAGTTCCGTAACATCTCGAGCAATACCTCTTGTTAATACTGGCAGTTCGATAGATTTAAAATGAATTTTTTCTACCTTTGAAAATTTCCCTGCCATGTCAGGTTTCCCTCCTTCCTGATAATTGTCGAGAAAGACCCGGTAATTTTTCTTTCTCATTATTAATGAGGATTGATTGAGACCTTATTAAAAGGAATAAACCCCAACGCATTTACGCTCAGGCCCTTCACATAAGGTTGTACTAAAATATAGCTCTTATCAAAAAGAACAGGGAGGCATGCCGCTTCATCTACCATTTTTTGCTCCGCCTGCTGATATAGAACGAAACTCTGATTTTCATCCATTTCATGATTCGCCTGTTGAACTAATGAGTCTACCGCCGGATCAGAAAATTTTCCGTAATTAAATGCTGAATCTGTTCCGAATAAAATATCGAGAAAGTCCTGGGGATGAGGATAATCCGCTATCCAACCAAAATAAAACATCTGATCGACCTCTTGCCCAAGTGCGTTGTAAAGGTCGGGTTCCAATTGCCTTACTCTGACATCCACTCCCAGATTTTGCTTCCACTGGTAGACCAGTGATTCAACCAGGGAGCCTGCCCATCCTCCCTCTCCCCCCACACTCATGGTGATTGTTGGCAGCTTTGATACATCTCCATATTTTGATTTATTGATCAAATCTTTAGCCTGATTTACATTAAATTCAAGTCCTTTCACATTTTCATTGTAGCCTGGCATTCCAGGAGGCAAGATTCCGTTGGATTTTTGGGCCATGTCTCGATCAACCAGAGATACGATCTTATCTTTATCAATGGCCATGCTAAATGCCTTCCGGATGTTGACATCATCAAAAGGAGGTTCACTGCAATTGAATCCAATATAGTCTATGCTTAGATAAGGCGAAACCATTAAATCTTTGTAAAAAGGCTGGGACTTATCCATTACTTTGTCATAATATGGGGTTCCCACTCCTATCATATCGATCTGGTCGGTTTCATACAGGTCCATGCCGGTTGAAGTGCTGTTATAGGTGAACTTGATCTGGTTTAATTTTGCTTTTTCTCCGTAGTACTGGTCATTTTTCTCCAGAATCAGAGAGACATCCTGTGTCCAGCTTTTTAATTTAAACGGCCCGGTACCTACGGGACTCAGCCACCACCTGGTATTTGACTCAACATTCTTTTTTTCCACTATGAAAGTAGATGGATATGTCATCTTGTCCAAAAAATAGGAGATTTTCGATTTCAGTGTGATTTGTAAAGTGTAATCGTCAATTACCTTAACCCCGCTAATCTGATTGCTTTTACCCTGCATCACATCGCTGACTCCAACAATATCTCCAAGGTACGTACCGGCTGTAGGAGATTGAGTTGCCGGATTGACTGCTCGCTCCCATGAGTATTTGAAATCACTCGCTTTCATCGGAGAGCCATCTTGAAATTTCACGTCTTGACGTAATTTAAACGTATATGTCAGGCCATCCTGGCTGATGGTCGGCATAATTGCAGCAATGTCAGGCACCGGTTTCAGATTATCGTCAAAACGCAGCAGACCGCTGAAAATCTGGAGAATATATCCTGCTGTTCCGACATCGTTAGACCCGGCCGGATCAAGCGTCATAGGATCAATACCGGTTAAATTTAGAACACCACCGCTGGCTGGATTTGAATTCGTTGGATTTAAGCTAAATGGATTTGATGAAAAGAAAGTGCAACCTACCAAAAGACACGAAAAAACCAGGAAAACCGCTAAAACTACGATTATTTTTTTCAAAGTAACCCTTCCCTCTTCAGGCTGATGTATTTCCCATCCCCGATAATAATATGATCAACCATCTCAATTCCCACGAGGTCCCCGGATTCCTTCAAACGCCGGGATAATTTAATATCGTCCTGGGAAGCCTCTGGATTGCCTGACGGATGATTGTGGGCCACGATGATGGATGAGGCGCTGGCAGATATTGCTTCTTTAAATAACTCTCTGGGATGAACGATACTCGTATCCAGACTGCCTACAGATATCTCTGCCGTCTTAATAACCTGATTCCGTGTATCCAGAAATATTGCCCAGAAATGCTCCTTTTTCTGCCCGCGCGACCTTCCCTTTAATTCATTGTAAGCATCTTCTGGAGTTTTCACCGAGCATCTTTGTTTGGATCCGCTTGACTTATCCCATCGATTTGAGAGCTCGAAAGCCGCTTTAATCTGGCATGATTTAGCCAGACCGATCCCGCGGACTTTGCTTAATTCTTCGATCGAAGCTTCCGCTATTCCCTGAATATCACCGAACTGGTCCAAAAGTCTTTGCGCCGTCACCATTACCGATTCTCCGGATATTCCCCTTCCCAGTACAGCTTCCAATAATTCAACAGATGACAAACTCTCCGGGCCCAGTCTTTTCAACCTCTCTCTCGGCCTCTCGGATTGAGGTAAATCGTGAATTGTAAATGATTTTTTCTGTTTATCTTCTTTCAATTCATTTTCCGTTCTGTGCGATTACCCAGGCTTTCCATTGGGTAAAAAGTCCATCCATGTCAAATCCATAATTAGCCTGTAAAGCTCCATCATAGGTTGAACCCTGTTTGAATGTATTCAGGAACTGAAGCATCCTGGTAGAACCGTACATGTTTATTAAATAAGTCACAACGCTAAAACTTTCTGCATATGACAAAAATGCCGTGTCAGCATAAGCCGAAAAAGGACTACTCAAACTCCTTATCGTAATCAAACTGTTATTTTTTATACTATTATTGAATGGAACCGTAAATTGTGACGGTAAAATTCCCGAGGGATACTGGATGTACATGGCGAGCCCTTCATTCATCCAGAACGGCAGAGTATTATATGGATTAAAAGTTACTTGATTTACGATTATATGTGTCAATTCATGCGCAACCCCGGAAAGGTCAAGGTCCAGAACTTCGGGCCGAATCAGCAAAAGAATAGAATTATAACCCCCTAATGTTACTCCTCCTGACCATTCAGAGGCGCCAGTCACAGAAGCGGAATAGTCCTGAGGACTTGTATAAATTGACAGGTTTATTGTCCGGTCCGGTGCAGCCCCCGTATCATTTGCCAGTTTTGACAGAGCGGATTGAGCGGTCGTCATCACTGTCTGTCCGAAGGCATCATTTTGGCCGTACCATAATAAGTTAATCTGTCCCTTGGTTAAGCTATTCCAGGAATGCTTGTTATCTATCACTGCATAATGATTTGGATTAGTTTGCAGGCTATTCCCGGATGCGTCTTTTACTAACCACCAGTAATCAACATTGATTCCGGGAGGTATCTGCCCAGTTTGCAGCATATTCAATGAGTATTTTGCTGAACCTGTCTTAGCTGGATTAAAAGGCACTTTGACTTCACTGATAATCTGAGCAAAACTCATCTGTTCTACCTGGTATTGAAGACGTATATCCGTGATATTCACGTTGTCATTGACCTGGCATGAAAAATTAAGGCTGAGCGGATAACTGGGTTGAACAGTGCTGTTAGAAACCTTTATCTGGCCCTGGTTTTGGGCAAATACCGGAGCCATAGCAAGGGCCATTATACTCAATAGCAAACCGATTGTAACGAAAATCAAGATGATCTTCTTATTCATTCTCCCTCCCCAAACCCTCGCGCAAACAAGCGATGATAAAATCATCCAGCTCTCCATCAAGGACTGCTTCCGGATTACCGGATTGATATTCAGTGCGATGGTCTTTTACCATTTTGTAAGGATGCAGCACATAGCTGCGGATTTGATTTCCCCACCCTGCTTCAATCCTTTTTCCCTTTAATTTGGCTTTTTCTTCCGCTCGTTTTTGGAGCTCTTTTTCAAATAACCTGGCCTCCAGTATTTTAAACGCAATTGTTTTATTCTGAAGCTGCGAACGTTCGCTCTGGCTAGCTACTACAATCCCGCTGGGTATATGGGTTAACCTGACTGCAGTACTGCTCTTCTGCATATGTTGTCCACCCGGCCCGCTGGAACGAAAGACCTCTAGCTTTATATCTTCAGGTTGAATCGTAACATCAACGTTGCTCTCGGCTTCCGGTATCACTTCCACGAGGGCAAATGACGTGTGCCGCGCATGGTCTGCATCAAAAGGAGAAAGTCTCACCAGGCGGTGAACGCCGTGTTCGGACTTTAGATAACCATAAGCATGGTCACCTGAAATATTTAATACGACGCTCTTTATGCCTGCTTCCTCTCCGGGTGAAATATCCAGTACCTCGGCTTTGTAGCCACGTCTTTCTGACCAGCGCAGAAACATTCTTAAAAGCATGTTAGCCCAATCCTGGGATTCTGTACCCCCGGCTCCGGCATGGATCGAAAGAATAGCATTTCTGGAATCATACGGACCGCTAAAAGCTAATTCAAATTCCATTTCCTCAAGTTGTTGGGCTGACTGGTCGACTTCGGATTGTACGTCAGCTGCTAAGTCACTGTCTTTTTCTTCCTGGGCCAGCAACAACAGTTCCGCTACGTCCGTTATTCTTTTCTCAATGCCCCTCCATTTTTCAGCCACTCTTCGGTTCTCTGCCAACTGGCGCATGAGAGACTGAGCTTTATTTGGGTCTTGCCATAAATCCGGCTGAGATGACTGCTTCTCCAACTCTAGGATTTCTTTCTCTTTTCCACTAACATCAAAGACGCACCAGTGATGACTTCACTCGAGCCTTTAAGTCTTCTATTTTTCCATTAAGTTCTTGCATCATTCTCCACTAAATCCTTTTAATTAGAATTGTTTGATCAAAGATTTCCTTTACTCGCCAGGTGGGCCAGCCGCGTAGTTTCCGGCAAACGATAACCTCGTGAACATTTTAACACCCATTGAATGGCAGAGGATAGACCAATCATGTGCCCAACAGAAATAAATAATGGTTTTACTCCTGATTTTGTCCTGAGTACTGCCCCGATTATATTTCCATCATTGTCAGTAATATCACTATAGCTACCGGGGATATCAGGTGGTTCTTTATAATTCCCATATAAACGGGATTTAGCACACCCGATAGTGGGAATATTTAGAAACAGACCTAAGTGAGAGGCCAGTCCAATCCTTCTGGGATGTGCAACCCCCTGTCCATCTACCATGACCAGATCCAGATTTGTTTTCAGTTTCTCACATGTTCTGAGGGTAATCGGAACTTCTCTGAAAGATAATAATCCCGGAATATATGGAAACTCAATTTCCCCTTTCTCAATGGCCTTTTCAACTACTACGAGTTCCGGATAATTCAAGACCACTGCTGCCGCGGTGGCTTCATTTCTGTTCTTTACGGATACATCCAAACCCAATATGAACCTGGGTGATTTAATTTCACCGGATTGAATAATCCTGTTCGCAAGATTATGCTGGATATCAATCGCCTGATCAACGGTAACATTCCATGCATGCAATTTTTCAATATGCATGATTTCATTATAACGGTCGCTTTATATACCCACAACCTGTCCAGGTAGATTAATACTTATGTTTCGATATAATTATTCATGTCATATATTCACAATATACGCTCATGTCGGGGAGTATTGGAATGGCCGATAATAAAAACATAAATCCGGTGAATTGTCGTTGTCCTAAAATGAAATGTAAACGGCACGGTTCGTGTGAAGTCTGCCGAGAGTACCATCGTAAAAGATTGCCATTTTGAGAGAGGGGTAAATAATTCAGCATAAACCCTTGAGGATATGGCAAATTTGTAATATAAAGTATATAGATAGGTAATCGTTGTTAAGTTGACATCGCGCCATTCTATGTTGCATAATTAGCTATATTAAGAATGGTCTCAAATCTGAAGGAAATAGGGGAAAATGGTAAAAATTAAACTACGCAGAGTCGGAGCTACTAAACAGCCAAGCTACAGGTTAGTAATTGCTGATTCCAGATCGTCTCGGGATGGCAAATTTATTAATATCATCGGGCATTATAACCCTCGCTCGCAGCCCGAAGAATTAATGATAGATGAACAACAAGCTTTAGATTGGCTCAAACAGGGTGCTCAACCAACGGCTACCGCTGCCAGGCTGTTAAACAAAGCCGGTATCTTAGATAAGTTTAACGCAAGCAAGGAGAAACCATGAGAGAGCTATTGGAATACATCGTAAAAGCCATTGTAGATGCTCCTGATAAGGTAGTTATTACCGAAGAGACCAGTGAGCAGGGTGTCACCTTTAAACTGCAGGTTGCAGATGAAGACAAGGGCAGAGTAATCGGAAAGCAGGGACGAATCGTAGAGGCGATGCGAACTTTACTCCGAGTAAAGGCTGCCAAGCTAGGTACCCGGGCTACCCTTCAAATCCTCTAAAACCCAGGTAAAGCTAATACCTGTTAACTAGCTATAAAAGTTACGAGCTGGAATATTTAGGTTTGACTTTCGATTCCAGCTCGTTTTATTTATCCGTGATAACCGTGCTAATTATTAACCCTTTCGTTTCTTCTTTCTTCTATCGGCTACTTCAATACGTGCTAAAGCCCGGCGTAACGCTGCTTCGGCGCTGGCAGTTTCCAGTTGAGAAGTGGGGTGGGCCAGCTCTTCCTGAGCTTTTCGTTTTGCTTCTTCAGCCCTGGCGATATCAATTTCTTCCGCTCTTTCCGCTGAGTCAGCCAGCACAATAACTCTATCCGGCCTTACTTCCAAAAAACCACCGCTAATAGCCAGGCTGTATTCTTCTCCTGATTTTCTGGCTATCAACTCACCTGGTTTGAGAGTTGTCATTAATGGCGCGTGATGAGGTAAGATTCCCATTTCCCCATCCTGCCCGGGAGCGACGACGATATCCACGTCATCCGAGAAGACAATTCGTTCTACTGTCACTATATCCAATTTAATAGTCATGCTTTAACCTATTGTTGTAACTTTTTAGCTGCTTCAACTGCATCTTCGATGGGTCCCACCATGAAAAAGGCCTGTTCCGGAAGAGCGTCATGCTTTCCTTCCAGTATTTCTTTGAATCCCCTTACGGTGTCTTTCATGGAAACATATCTTCCGGGTCGGCCAGTGAAGGTTTCCCCTACAAACATCGGTTGAGACAGGAACCTCTGGATTCTTCTCGCCCGGGCCACAATCATTTTATCTTCTTCACTCAACTCTTCGATACCAAGAATACTGATAATATCCTGGAGATCTTTATAGCGCTGTAACACCTGTTTTACTCTGATAGCCACATTATAATGGTCTTCGCCCACAACTCTCGGGTCCAGTATGCGCGAACTTGAAGTCAGAGGATCCACCGCCGGATAAAGACCCTGAGCCGCAATAGACCGGTCCAGAGCAACTACAGCATCAAGGTGACCGAAAGTAGTGGCAACACCAGGATCGGTATAATCATCAGCCGGAACATAAACAGCCTGGAAAGAAGTGATTGAACCGCTTTTAGTAGAGGTAATCCTCTCCTCGAGTTCACCTACTTCGGTAGACAAAGTAGGTTGATAGCCCACAGCCGAAGGCATCCGGCCTAACAGAGCTGATACTTCCATTCCTGCCAGCGTATAACGATAGATATTGTCGATGAATAACAGTACATCCATGTGTTGCGTATCACGGAAATATTCTGCCATGGTCAGGCCGGTCATTCCTACCCTCAAACGAACACCCGGAGGTTCATTCATTTGGCCAAATACCATGACCGTTTTATCGATAACTCCTGATTCTCTCATTTCCCTTAGAAGATCGTTTCCCTCACGGGAACGCTCTCCAATTCCAGTAAAAACTGAATAACCGCCGTGTTCCGTTGCGATGTTACGTATCAACTCCTGGATGATAACGGTTTTACCCACACCCGCTCCGCCGTAGGCGCCGACTTTGCCGCCTTTAGTAAATGGGGTTATCAAATCGAGGGCTTTAATACCGGTTTCCAGAGTCTCGGTAGTACCGGACTGCTCTTCAAAAGTCGGAGGTTTACGATGAATCGGCCAGAACTCCTGGGTATCTACTTTTCCTTTATCATCCAGAGCTTCACCCAAAACGTTAAACAAACGGCCCAAGGTTGCTTTGCCAACCGGGACTTTTACTGAAGCGCCAGTGTCGATAGCCTCAGCCCCTCTGGATAATCCCTCTGTGGGTGAAAGAGCCACACAACGTATCCAATTATTTGGCAGGTGGGTTTCGGCTTCAAGTACGATCGTTCTGCCGTCATCTTTGATTTCGATTGCATTAAATAATTGTGGTAACTGGCCTGGTGGAAATTCCACATCCACTACAGTACCAATTACCTGGACTACTTTACCACTAGCCACGATAACCTCCTGAGATTAAGCTATAGCTGCTGCGCCGCCGACAATATCCAAAAGCTCTGATGTAATCGACTCTTGCCGTGCTTTGTAATAAGCCAGAGTCAACGACTGTAAAAGCTCATTGGCACTTTCGGTAGCATTTCGCATTGCAACCATTCTGGCGGATTGTTCGCTGGCAATTGATTCCAGAATGGCATGATAGACTTCTGATTCTACAAAACGAGGTAATAGCCGGTCTAACACCGCCTGAGCATTAGGTTCAAAAATATAATCCGAATTCTGTCCCTTCGCGGATTCCAAGGGAACTACGGGTAAAATCTGCTGCACAACGGGTACCTGACGCATCGTATTGATAAACTGAGCATAAACCAGATAAACTTTGTCTACCGTCTGATTAGAGTAATCGTCGATAATGATGCGGGAGATCGGCAAAGTGTCAATCAAGCTCGGCTTATCGCCTATTTTACTAAACTCTGCTCTGATTTCTCGTCCATATCTTCGCATGTAGTCAATGCCGCGTCTACCCACTACAACGAGAGTCACCGGCGATTGTTGTTGGAGAATGAACCCCGCGGTTTTACGGTTAAGATTAGAGTCCATTCCTCCGGAAAGACCACGGTCAGGAGTGATATGAATAACTGCTATTTTTTTAACCGGCCTGCTCTTCAGTAGCGGATGTACTTCACCATCACTCTGTTTTAAAGCTGCCAGGTCTGCTATGACCTGTTTTATCTTGTCAGAGTATGGTCTACCCGCCAGTCCTCTCTCTTGAGCTTTGCGCATCTTCGAACTGGCAACCATTTCCATCGCTCTGGTAATCTTGGCAGTGTTTTGGACACCGCGTATACGCCGCCGAATCGTTCGTGTATTAGCCAAATTATTCTACGGTCCTATTCTCTATTTTTTACAATGTTAAGCCTTGTTTGTACTGTTGCAGGGATTTCTTTAAAGATGCTTCCAGTTCCGGGTTCAATTCCTTTCGTGTCGCAATTGCATTCAGCAATGCAGCATTTGAAGATTCGAGGAACCGGTGCAATCCCGTTTCGAAAGCATGAATTTTTTCAACCGGCACGTCATCCAGGTATCCATTATTGACCGCGTAAAGAATCGTGACCTGTTTTTCGAGTGATACGGGAGAAAACACGGGCTGTTTTAGTACTTCAATAATACGCTTACCACGATTCAGCTGATCGCGCGTTGCCTTATCCAGCTCAGCTCCGCCAAACGAGGCAAAAGCCTCCAGAGACTGATATTGAGACAGTTCGCCTTTTAATCTTCCGGCTACCTGCTTCATAGCTTTAGTTTGCGCGGAACTTCCTACCCTTGAAACGGACAGACCAACGTTTACCGCAGGCCGAATATTAGCGTTAAATAAATCAGCTTCCAAGAAAATCTGGCCGTCAGTAATTGAGATAACATTTGTCGGAATGTAGGCTGAAATATCACCAGCCTGAGTTTCAATAATGGGTAACGCCGTTAATGATCCACCGCCGTACTTGGGATCCAGTTTCGCTGCTCTTTCCAGCAAACGGCTATGCAGATAAAATACATCTCCCGGATAGGCTTCACGTCCGGGTGGACGGCGTAACAGCAAAGAAATCTGCCGGTATGCCCAGGCGTGTTTCGATAAATCATCATAAATTACCAGGGCATCTTTCCCTGATTCCATGAACTCTTCACCCATGGCGCAGCCGGCGTAGGGCGCCAGATATTGCAGAGCTGCTGAATCGGAAGCATTTGCCGCTACTACGATGGTATGCTCCATAGCTCCGTTCTCTTCGAGTGAAGATACCACCTGGGACACTTTAGAAGCTTTCTGCCCGATGGCAACATAAATACAGATCAAATTTTGACCTTTTTGGTTAATAATAGCATCCAGAGCAATAGCGGTCTTACCAGTTGTGCGATCACCAATGATTAATTCACGCTGTCCGCGCCCAATTGGAATGAGGCTGTCAATAGCCTTGATGCCGGTTTGCACGGGAGTGTTCACGGATGTACGCACTACAACGTTCGGCGCAATTCTTTCTATGGGACGGGTCTTACTGGTTCTTATCGGGCCTTTGCCGTCTATAGGACGTCCCAAAGAATCGACTACCCTTCCGATAAGACTTTCTCCAACCGGGACTTCGGCAATTCTCCCGGTCGTTTTAACTTCGTCTCCCTCTCTGATCTTCGAATAATCACCCATAATGATAGCTGAGACACTATCTTCTTCCAGGTTGAGAGCTACTCCCATGATGTTGTTTGGGAACTCTAATAATTCGTTATATTTACAACCGGAAAGTCCATGAATTCTGGCAATTCCATCGCCGACTTCGATAACGGTGCCGACGTCTGTCATGGTCACAGCCATCCCGAATTGCTCAATCTGCTGCTTTATCACTGAGATAATATCTTGACCTTTTGTTGCCATCTATCCACCTTTTACCTTTGTTCCTCTTCCCCTCTTTTTTAGAGGGGAAGAGGAATTGAGTATCTAACGTTTATTGTTTACCTTTTATCAACGTATCAACAACTGAAGGATCTGCCAGAGTGCTGGTATCTCCGAGATTACTATTGTCACCAGCAGCAATCTTAACCAGAATTCTTCTCATAATCTTACCACTTCTGGTCTTCGGCAGACCGTCTGTAAACTGAATCTTGTCCGGACTGGCAATAGGACCAATCACTTTTCTCACATGAGCAACAAGTTCTTTCTTCAGATCATCTGTACCGTTAATACCCGCTTTAAGAGTGACGTAAGCATAGATTCCTTCGCCCTTAATAGCATGAGGCATACCCACGACTGCCGCCTCAGCTACTGAAGGATAGGAAACCAGAGCGCTTTCTACTTCAGCCGTGCCGATACGATGTCCGGAAACTTTGATAACATCATCGATGCGGCCCATCAGCC
>DEUU01000084.1 GCA_002362735.1 Dehalococcoidia bacterium UBA3254 | reverse complement strand
GGACGTCAGAGCATGCGTCCTTCGAATTTTCACGCGTGGCGTAATGATTATCCTCTGCATAATCATGGTGCCCGTGGTAATTCTCCCGCTTTTTACCGACCTCCCGGAGTCCATCGCCCAGACTTTCGGTTTTGCCGATTACACGATTATCGCTATATTCGTCCTGGAATATTTCCTTAAACTAATCGCAGCCAGGGATATCCGCAAACATGTGCTGAATCCGTGGCGCTTGCTCGATCTGCTAATAATCGTATTACCCCTGTTCGACCTCTTGCAGATGGTAGAGGGTTTTGGGAAATGGTCGCCTCTTTTACGGTTGTTGCGCTTGACCAGGGTCGCAGCTGCAGGCGGGCGGGCTTTCGACAGAAAGATGGAGAAACGCACATCAATTGCACCTGCCGCCGTCAGTCCACCCTCAATGAAGGTCCGAGTGGTAGACAAAGATATGGGGAATATCAGCAACGATGTCCCACTAAAAACATTAGGTTCGTACTTATCAAGCATCTCTCAAACGTGGATTGACATTTCCGGCGTCTCCGAATCCGACCTGGATGAGCTTAGCGTCACGCTGGGTATACCCCGCCTGGTGCTGGAGAGCGAACTCGTGGAAGAATCCTACCCCCGTATCGATTATTTTGAAAGCTATTCTATGATCTTCACTCGTGTGGCTGACATGGAAACATGTGAAACCGGCATCAGACGCTTCAGCGTAAACCGGGCCAGCCTACTCCTAATCTGCTCCAGACAGAACATCATCACCCTTTCCAAGACCGAGACAGGTCTTTTCTCCCTGCTGTTGGAAAGAGCGCGCAAGTTTTATGACCAGGGTGAGCCGCTGGTCGTATCCGTACTTTATTCCATCATCAAGTATACGCTGGAGAAAGACAGCCAGGTGATAAATGCGCTTGAACATGAACTAATGCTTTTAGAAGGCGTAAATCTGAAAGAACGTCCTGCCGGTTTTCTCGAAAATACTTTCTACCTGAAAAAAGAAGTCAACCAACTGGTGCCCTCACTTTTACATATGAAAGAAATTGCCGCGATGATTACCTCCAAGCGAGTGCCCCTGGAAGGCTTTCAGGATAAACACGAAAGGCTCTTCGATATCCTGGCAGATGAAGCGACTTACCTGAAAGAAACGGCGGAAAATGCCCGCGATAACCTTTTGTCCCTTATCGATCTATATATCAACACAAGTTCCTTCGAGCTTAACAAGGTCATGAGACTGATTGCGGTAATAACCAGCCTGGGAATAATCCCGGCTTTAGCAGGTCTATTCGGGAGCAATATTCTAGGAAATCCATGGAATATCCAGTTGTGGCAGTTATTCGGTGGACTGGTGGTACTGATGCTTTGCGCCTCTTGGGTTTTTTACAGGCTCGGCTGGCTTAAGGGTTGATTGAGAATTTCCGCGCGATATGACAAAATTATCCAAATAATACCTTCCTGCGTTCTCCCATCCGGAAAGAAAACCAGTACTGGAAAAGCAGACATAAATTCTCGAACCTTGAAATGTAACAGTTGGAGGTCGGAATGACTTTAAACAGGTTGGATACCATAAAAAAAATCCTGGATGACCAGAATAACCTGGGTGCCCGCGCCGATTCCAAAGCAACCGCCTTTTTAACCACTTTAGGCCTTTTTACGGCCTTCTTTATTTTCGTCGTTCAAGACGCCCCAGCCAATATTTTCAGCGAAATAGTAATATTTATCTATCTCATATCCACAATTCTGGCGTTATACAACATCATTATGACGATCTATCCGAGGTCCCGTGTCACAAAGGATGAAACCAGAAAAAGCGGCCCCAACCCTTATGATGCAACCTTTTACGGAAATATCTGCCGTCTAAAGAGCGTCGGGGACTACAAAGATTGTTTGGAGGAATTGTTAAAGGACGAAAAAACCATCGAAGACGTTTATGCCAGGCAAATCTACGATGTAGCGGTTCTTACCTCTGCTAAATATAAATACGCCCAAAGGTCGGTTTACTTCGTCGTGCTGGCGATTAGTTCTGAATTCTGCTTGATTGCGTACATGTTCGCACACAGATTTATAGGTTAACCAGGTCTGATACATTCTGACGGATGATACAACTTCAGGGTTTACTCAACACAAGGTGTATATAAGCTGCTAAGAAAAAAAGCGCGAAAGAATTATGCCTCTTTAACAACAGGCAGGACCAGCGGACCCTCCGGAACAACAGCGATCGTGGCATCTTTTCCTATATTATTAAATGCCTTATCCAGACCCTCTTCGATACTGTGAATCGGGGTTACCATCATTTGCCTGGCTTCTTCATCTTTCAGACCGGATAAAAGATAGACAGAATGATGCAATTGGGCCCTGGCTAAAATCAGGTTTTGCCAGCCCGCTCCTGCGCTGCAACTGCCCCTGAGATTTTCCAGAACCTCTCCGGGGGATTGCGCTGAAGCTTGCAACGACCTGAAGTCTTCCGCCCCGACACCCCGGGAACAAGCCGAAGCCACGATAATAATCCCACCGTCACGTGTGATCTGATAAGCAGTATCGATGCCTTTTACAGTCTGGTAAAAATCGAGGTCAAGCGGCGCTCCACTGTTGGAAACAATGGAGATATCTACCTTGTGTTCTAATTCAATCTGGACTATCTCTCTTTCGGCGGCGCAGGCCGCTTCATGGGCCGACCATGGATTCCCGGCGAAAACGTGTGTAATTTGTTTCTCTGGGTTCATCATCACATTCACGATAAAGTCAAGCTTCGCCATTTTGGCCTGTTCAACCATGTCCTCATGGATCGGATTGCCGGCAAGGACCCCCGCCCTGGAATTGGGATGCTCGATCATTTCTATGCTGTGATTATGCCGTATCGACCTGGCGCTGCTGACACCGGGCAGGATACTTTTTCTACCCCCGGAAAAGCCGGCAAAAAAGTGCGGCTCGATAAAACCGGTACTGATACGAAAATCAGCCTGAACGACCCGGGAATTCACCTCTGCCGGAGTGCCGAAAGAGGTCGTGCCCAATGAAATTGTATCATTGGGGTCATGGTTCAGAACGGTATAATTCTCGACGACGGCCGCTCCCAGTTTCTTAACCAATTCTTCCTTACTCAAGGGGGGATGCAAACCGAGACCCACGATAAAAGTTATATTTTTTCGGGGTACTAACTCATTGAATTCCCGAAGTATCACCGGTAAAATCCGGTCATCCGGGCAGTGACGGGTATTGTCCGTCGTAATAATGACAACCTTATCGTTTTTACCTACGCAGCTTGTCAGGCC
>DEUU01000120.1 GCA_002362735.1 Dehalococcoidia bacterium UBA3254 | reverse complement strand
GCAATCTTTCTGATTACCGAGAAGTCATAAATAGGTAATAGCTCCTTGAGTGATAATTGCGTTTTTACTGATAGCCCATTGATTAAGTCATTCACAATCTTGTAGCAAATATCTAATTCCTTCCCCATTTTTGAAAATACAAATGAATCCATGTAGTCTGTATCCAGAATCAGCCTGTAGTTTTCAATCTGGATTCGTGCTAAATCGCTATAAGGAATCCTGACAAAATCCCCTTCACCGCTAATTATTACTACACCGGTTTCATATATCCGCAACTCGCACTGGCCCAGAGCCTTCTCGGTATTATTTTCATCTATGTAGCTGAAATTCGCTCCTATTCCGGACTTAATGATTGTTTCATTCATCAACAAATCCTTAATGATAATTTCATTATTAAGGTTGGCAAAATTACTGAAAAAATCCTCGAATTTATAACCGAGATTGAAAATGGTCAGTTTTTCTTTAGAGACCAGCCTGACCTCAATCTTGTAACCCACCCTCGATATCTGGATAATGTCCCGATATGGAATTAATAAAGGCTCGCTGGACTCGGGAAGCAGGTTTAACTTTTCAACGTCCAGAAGTAAATTACTCTTCCCCTGGGAAATTTCTTGGTCATCATTCTCTCTCAATATATAACTCGCCGTACATTCCATGATAGTCGGCAGTTTATTATTTTCGTCCATAATCTTTTCCCTATTCTTTCATCCACATTGCCAAAGTTTGAGTTTGATGGCTTTGCTGAAACAAGCCAATTTTTGACAGTATCCGCATTAAATAATCCTAAAGGATGCTTGGTCTTAACCCGTTATTATTTGATAAATTGTGAATTGTTATTGTAAACTCTATAATACCACAGGCTTAAAAGAAAATGTAAAAGGTATTGAGTAATTGTGAGCATCACCGGACAAACATCCCGAAGACTACGTGGGCATAGCGACTTCAAAACTATTTGGGGATCATGATTCAGACATAGTGTCTGTGATTTTATGGGGCTATCAAATGTTTGCGAAAAACAAGCGCATGTAATCATCCCGATGTTTGTGGAATAGTGATAAGTTTAGCCTCAAAACTGGATTATGGCGTTCAGTGGAAAACGGATGTCCTTATTTATTACTTGGTTCCTACTCATGAGTCTCTTGCGTAAAACAGACGAATTTTATTAGCTAGTGTGAGGATAAAATTCTTGACTTGCGGTTTTTGTGTCCTCTAAACTATTTAATATATCCTATATATACTATTCGTCCCGGTCGTTATATTTACCGCCAAATCGACAATTATGATGGGCAATTTGATCTTGATCGCAATCATCGGATAGAAGAGAAAATAACCTATGTTATCAAGTCGTTCTTTGTTCTACAGGATTATATTGTTAGTCCCCGTTTTATTATCGTTATTCTTGGGGATTGCTTCCTGCGGAACAAAGGTCGCTGCTTTTAGTCCTTTAACTGTTTTGTCAATCGTTCAAGGCAATGTGCTTATTCAAAAACCAGGCTCTGGTAATTGGAGCGCTGGAAAAGCGGGGACGACACTGCAAGCCGGTGATAAGATCAAAACCGAAACCGGTACTACGGCTACGGTCACCTTCTTTGATGGCAGTACTATCGATTTAAATGGTGGCACTGAGATATCTCTGGATGAACTGGTCAGTAAATCATCAACCACACCCAAGACCATTAAAATAGGTCAGACAATTGGTGAGACAAGCAGCAACGTTATTAAGTTAATTGACCCGGCATCCCGTTATGAAATTGATACTCAATCCGGTGTGGCTGCCGTCAGGGGTAGCAAAATGGTGGTACAGGTAGTAACTGATGGTACTACCAATGTTTACAACGTGGAAGGTACTATTAGTTTCGCTGCTCAAGGGCAAGAGGTCATGATTCCCGTGGGCTCGGTCAGTTCCGCTAAACCCGGCGAAACACCATCCGCACCGCAACCCGGAACACCGCCCGCAATCGGGGGTTCGAGTGCGACCTCGATCTCTTCGCGAGTTGGCTGGCAGCTGACAGGGTTGTATCTTAATTCCGGCGATAAGTTTTATGTGGATTATCGCGGTGGAAGTTGGACTGTCGATTACAAGAACTTCCCTTATGTCGGTCCGGCTGGTTACTCCGCTGATATAGATAAGACAATTGCTCCTGGATCCAACGCTAAGATAGACACTTCCGTACCTTATGGTTACCTATTGGGGAAAGTAGGGAGTGGTAAAGAAATACTTATCGGTAATAAAGGGCACCAATTTACTGCAGATGTAAGTGGTTTCCTGTCCCTGAGAATTAATGATATCGACTCTGCTTTGGGAGATAACGACGGCGCTGTCACTGTTAATCTACGTGGTCCTGCGACAACAAATGTGAATAGTAGCAGCAATCTGGTAGCCCTTAACGTGCCCGCTTCTGGAAGTGGCGGATTTAATTATACCCAGGGAACCTACCTCGAGGGTTTCGAGTTCACGGCAAACAGTGCCATCCGCATCACCCAACTGGGCGCCTACGACTCCAACTACTCTCACCTGACCAATGGTGCCGAGACCTTTTCCCCCGTTGAGGTAGCGGTGTACAACCTTACTACACATACCCAGCTGGGGTCTGTCACTATAAAAGCTTCTGATCCCTTGACCGGGGTCTTTCACTATGCTTCACTCGTCACTCCCATAGTTTTGAATATGAAGGACAACTACGCAGTCGTCTGGGTCT